>NZ_JAAGPP010000099.1:0-35616 GCF_017104975.1 Burkholderia sp. Ac-20344 | reverse complement strand
GTGCGGGCCGCCTTCGACTGGAAATCAGCGATGAACCAGTTTGCTATCCTGTTCGGCGAGCGATTCACGCAGGCGCGTGGATAACCTGTTGTTCAACCGCCTCGCCCACAAAAATGCGGACAGGTTCGCTTTGCTGGCTCGGGCGCGCTCACGCTCACCACTCGATTGCACAGCGTTTCGACTGAATTTACAGGTCTGTTGTCCACATCGGATCGCCTCCGGCACCCTCACCCTTTGGAATCACAGGGTTTCGAGTCGCCGCGGAGCAGGATATCCACATCGATCATGGCGACACCGCGCGCAGTCATCGGTCGACTCTCTCACCTTCGGGTTGCACAGTGTTTTGGGTTGTTTCGGAGCGCGATATCCACAACCCGTGAAGTAACGCGAACACCTGCTCCGAATTCGATTACCCTCACCCGCTGAATGCACAGGCCTTCGAGTGCTTTGACTTCTCGATATCCGCAAGGCATTCAAGCACGGCGCATTGCACGCGATCCATCGGCATTATCGGCTCTGTTCCGGCAAAGCCCCGTCAGACATGGCGTTCGGACCGATTCGCGTGGTCGAATGCAAGCCGCTCACCGGTGCGATGCACAGAGATTCGACTGGTTGGCGTGCGGGTTGTCCACATGCACTCGGTCGAGACAGACTAAGGCTCCACGAAACGCGATGCACATTGCGCATGCAACGGCGTCGTAGCACCAGCGGCCTTCTGTCCAGTCGTGTGCTCACGCGTCCGGATTCGCTTGTCACGGTCCGAATTCGTCGGGATCCGCGCCTGGCTTGCGACTCCGATGCACGCTCACCAATCGGATGCACAGCGCTCCGAGTCGTTTTGCCCCCCGGTTATCCACACACGTAGGTCGAGCCCCTTCGCCGGCGCCGAAGTCACCTGGTCCGATAAACCTTGGGTTCACGCCGGTGTGTCATCGTCGCCCAAGCCGTTGCGCCTCAACGTTTCGCGCAGACAGCTTCGACAAACCCGCTCGCCCGCATTCCACAGCTTGTCGAACGTCTCCTCGTCATCGAGCCTGAACGTCGATCCGTCGATTGCGACATCGGCCCCGAGCACCTTGCGCAGAAACGCTTCGCTGAACCGGTACTTCGGTTCGTGCTTCTTCGTGCGGTCGGTCACCTGTACGACATGGCAATGGCGGATCACATCGATCGACAGGATCGCTGCTTCGATATCCGGCGACGTGCGCGCCGGCAGGATCAACCCGTGAAGCTCGCAACGCGCGAAGCCGTGCGGCCAACGCGCGCAAACGCTCGAGCGCCGCGATTTTCGGGAATGCAGTGACATGGGCGACGTTCCCGATAAACGACGCTTCGACATCGAGTTCGTCGAACTCGGCACGGAGCACCCACATTGCGCGGCTGTACTTCGGCCGGTCGAGCGAGACCTTGAGCAGCTCGCCGGGCGCGAACTGGCCACGCATCCGAACGCGTGCATGGACACCCTTCAACGTCATTCTGACAACGTTGAACCCGTGCCGATGGCAAACGATCGGTCCCATTACCGGCCCTTGCTCTGCATTTTCTTCGGCATCGTCACGTATGTGGAAAACATCGATCGATCGTCGTTTCAATGCCGCTCGATCACGTATTGCGCTGGCCCGCGCCATGCGATCGAACGGTAATCGTTTCGAATGACTCCAATTTCCCGGTAATACTCGACGAGCGCTCGAGGGCTCCAGTCACGGCCAGCGGAAAACAACGCGTCCAGGTCGACAAGCGCGACAACGAGAGCACGTCGATCATGATCGTCCGCGATCGTGCGCTCCCAACGATCGCCGTGCTGTGCAAACCCGAGCCGCATCAGTACATTCGCAACAGCCGCCACGTCGGTCACGACAACCGCAACGTGACCTGCAATATCCAGCACCAGCATTTCATTAGCGGGTGCCTTCATCGATTACCTCGTCCAGCGTCGTCCGCCGTCATCACCCAGCTTTCTTCATAAGCCATCCGACAATTTTCGCGATGTCCTCGCCGGACAGCATCCCGACGCGATCGACGAACACCCCGTAGTCGAGATCGAACTTCACGTTGAATCGCTCGCCTTTGTAGCGGCAACACAGAACCTCGGCTTCCGGGATCGACACGCGCTGCTCGAACACGATGTCGCCGGGATGCTGCTGCATCCGGCGTACGACGGCATCGATATCGAGTGCGTCGAGCCGGGTCAACGAAGAATCGGTCATATGTCGCGAGCCTGTGCGCCAGGCCCTCGCATCCTGAATGCCGGCGATTCTACAGATACAGCAGCTCGTGCATCGTTCGATGCCCTCACAGCTTGCCACTTCGTTCATCCGATCACCGCACGCAGTGCATATCCTGCGCGGAGCACAGTCGGCGGACTGTGCTTATCCAAAGGTGTTAACAGAGTTCGTATACATACGTAGTGATAGTTAACAAACCCTGTGCCTCACAGTGGATAACGTCCCTAACCCCATGAATTCGCGACAGGAAGCCGAATGCATAACCTTGGGTGAGCCACGTGAACAGCTCCGGGAAGCACGGAACAACTTTTCGTCGATTCACAGCTGCGGCGACATATCCTCAATCGTTCCACTGTGAATCCAGAGGCTTGCAGGATAGTTATCCAGAGGGCAATGTGGATAACACCACAGCGCATCGACGCGTTTTGCTGTGATGCGAACAGGTGAAGCCAACGTTCCCCGCATCGCCAGGCAACATCGATCGTCAGCCCCCACGCATCCCGATTCAAAAAATTTTCACGAAGGGGCTTGTGCTCCTCAAAAACCCTCTCTATAATTCGCGGCTTCTTAGGCTCGTAGCTCAGTTGGTTAGAGCACCACCTTGACATGGTGGGGGTCGTTGGTTCGAATCCAATCGAGCCTACCAACGAACAAATGAAGGGGTCTGGCAGCACAACTTGCCTACAGGCAATGCGGCTCGCCAACATACAAACGCCACGCGGCAACCTCGCGTGGCGTTTTTCTTTTTCCGTCCGCAACAACGCATGTCGCCCCGATGCGTTGCGCGATTCCCGCGATCGCATCTTCACCCGCTCCCGACCCGCCATACAACGGCCACTGCACGGCGAGTAGAATCGTGTGCCGGTCGACACGGCTGCTCCCGTACGCCGCTCGATATCGATCGCATCCAAACCGCATCACGACAACAACGCGCGACGCGCGCGACCGAGAGCCCACGACCATGTCCGACGTCACGACCGCCGCATCGTCTGCGAGCAACGACGAAATCGCCGCTTACGTCGGCAAGAATGCCGCCTGGTTCGAGAGGAAATGGACGATCGCCGCGTCGCGAAAGAACCGGCAGTCGTGGAACTGGGCAGCCTGTTTCCTGGGCCCGGTGTGGATGGCGTATCGATGCATGTACTGGCAGGCGGCGGCCGTGCTGGGCGCCACGCTCGGCATCACGCTGGTCGAATTGCTGTACTTCCCGAAATACTTCGAATCGAGCGCGATCGATCCGGTCACCATCGGGATCGCGGTCACGCTCGGCTGGTGCGGGAACAGCCTTTACAGGACGCACGTCGAACGCCAGATCGAGAAGTTGCGTCCGAACGCGACGTCCCGCGAATCGTTGCTCGCGCTGCTGGAAGCGCAGGGCGGCACGAACTGGCTCGCGGCGACCGGTTTCTCGGTCGCGACGCCGTTGCTCGGCTTCCTGATCTACGTCGTGGCCGGGACGTATTGATCGCAGGAACCGGCGGCCGGTAAAGCAGAGCGGCAGGACGGAGAAGCGGGCGCATCGCGGCCGTGCAGGCGCACGGCATCCGACGCGCGATCCCGCCGCACTCAATGCAGATGCTTCAATTTGTCAGGATTCCGCACGACATAGATCGCGACGATCTTTCCGTCCTCGATCTCGAGCGCGGTGGTCTGCAGCTCGCCGTCCGCTTCCTGCGTCACGAAACCCGGCAGCCCGTTGACGAACCCCGCACGCACGAGCGTCGACGCATGCGTGGCGAACAGCCCGGCCAGGTACTCGTGCACCTTCATCACGCGCTCGAAGCCGAACACCGGCGTGCCCGCGGCCGAGCGCTTGCCGCCGCCATCCGCGTGCAGGCTCACGTCCTCGGCGAGCATCGCGCCGAGCGCGCGCATGTCGCCGCTGCGTGACGCCGCAAAAAACGCTTCCGCCAATTCGATCCCGCGCTGCTTCTCGACATGGAAACGCGGCCGCGCCTCGCGCACATGCGTGCGGGCCCGCGCAGCGAGCTGCCGGCATGCGGCCGGGTCGCGCTGGATCGTCGTGGCGACTTCGTCGAACTCGAGGCCGAACACGTCATGCAGCAGGAACGCCGCGCGTTCAAGCGGCGAGAGCCGTTCGAGCGCGAGCAGCAGCGGCAGCGTGACGTCTTCCTGTTCGTCTTCCTCGACGACCGGCTCGGGCAGCCACGGGCCGATATAGGTCTCGCGCTGGTGCCGCGCGGACTTCAGCTGATCGAGGCACATACGCATCACCATGCGGCGCAGGAACGCTTCAGGGACGCGCACCTCGGTGCGGTCGACGTTCATCCACCGGATGAACGCCTCCTGCACCATGTCCTCGGCATCCGCGACGGAACCGAGCATCCGGTACGCGACGCGGATCAGCGTGCGGCGCAGCGGGTCGAAGCTCGCCGCCGCATCGGCCCGTTCTTCAGCGCTGCCCTTGGCCGGGTCGAGGTTCGGCATCAGGCCACCATCTTCGCGGCGGCGGCCTTCGCGTCGGCCGGATCGATCCACAGCCCGAAGCCGACTGCGAGCCGGTTCCAGCCGTTGATCACGTTGATCATCAGCGTGAGTTTCACCTGTTCCTCCTGGCTGAAGTGGTCGTTCAGCGTCGCGTACGCCGCTTCGTGCGCCGCGTGGCCCTCCGACAGCCGCGTGAGTGCTTCGGTCCAGCCGAGCGCCGCGCGTTCGCGGTCGGTGTAGCAGGGCGCTTCGCGCCACGCGGACAACAGGTAGATGCGCTGCTCGGTCTCGCCTTGCTCGCGCGCCTCGGCCGTGTGCATGTTAATGCAGTTCGCGCACGCGTTGATCTGCGACGCGCGGATCTTGACCAGCTCGATCAGCGTCGGCTCGAGGCTCTGCGCGGCGGCGATCGATACGGCCATCCAGTTTTTCATCAGGGCGGGCGCGGCGGCAAACGGATTGAGTTTCGCAGTCATGGTCCTTCTCCTTTCGTGTGGGTTCCGGTGATATGACGAGCGAGCCCCTTGCGTGTGTGACATCGACGCAAAAAATTTTTCGAAGCGCGTGTGAGCGTGGATTGCAGATGAAGGGCGGGGAAGTTCATCGCCGTGCCGATGGCTAATGGCGGCGCACGAAGGCGTTCGTCAGACAAACCGGTGCAACACGAGGCCTTCGCTCACGATCGCTGCGCGGATGTCATGGGCCGTCAGTAGCCCACATGCGCCGGCAGGCACGTCGCACATGGCTTTCACGCCAGAACCGGCAGGCATCGCCGGCCTGTCACGCATCCGACATGCGCGCCGCCAATGCTTTCATTTCTCTTTCGGCTGCGTTTCACCCGCATCCCGATTCGCAGCATTCAGATTTCTGGCCCATACTGTTCTGCACGGGCAGATGAAGTGACGCCGCATCAGCGGCCCGGCGCGCGCGCCGGTTGCCCGACGACGCAGCAGCAGTTCGCACGTCAGCCGCGCGCATCACGCGCAAGGCTTTCCCTTTTCCGGCAACGCAACGCAGCGAATCGCGACGTGGACGGTAAACCGATGAGCCTCCTTGCATCACAGCTTCAGCGCCGTTACCAGGACGTGCGCGCGTATAGCGTCGCGTTGACCGCGACGCTGTCCGCCGAAGACCAGGCCGTGCAGTCGATGCCCGACGCGAGCCCGACGAAATGGCACCTCGCGCATACGACCTGGTTCTTCGAAACCGTCGTGCTGATGCGCCGCGTGCCCGGCTACGCGCCGTTCGACGCCGCGTTCCAGTTCCTCTTCAATTCCTATTACGAAGCGCTCGGCCCGCGCCATCCGCGGCCGCAACGCGGGCTGCTCACGCGTCCGTCGCTCGACGAGGTGCATGCGTACCGGCAGTACGTCGACGATGCGATGCTGCGCGCGCTGGTCGGTGCCGATCCCGCGCTGCTCGATGCGGTCGCGCCCGAGGTCGTGCTCGGCCTGCATCACGAGCAGCAGCACCAGGAGCTGATCGTCACCGACATGCTGCACGCGTTCTCGTGCAACCCGCTGAAGCCGGCGTTCCGGCCGCGCAACGGGACGGACGCCAGCGCGATGGCCGCGGGCGATGCCGGCGCGCAGCACTGGCTTCACCAGCCGGGCGGGCTCGTCGAGATCGGCCACGATGGCGATGCGTTCTCGTTCGACAACGAACGGCCGCGCCATACGGCGCTCGTGCGGCCGTACGAGATCGCGAACCGCCTGGTGACCAATGCGGAATTCGCGGCGTTCGTCGCCGATGGCGGCTACACACGCCCCGAGTTCTGGCTGTCGGACGGCTGGGCCACGGTGCAGCGGGAAGGGTGGCAAGGGCCCGCGTACTGGATGCCCGACGACGACGATGCGGCCGCCACGCGCGTACGGCGCACGTTCGGCTTGCACGGCGTCGAACCGCTCGCACCCGACGCGCCGGTGTGCCACGTGAGCTTCTACGAAGCGGCCGCGTACGCGGAATGGGCCGGCGCGCGCCTGCCGACCGAATTCGAATGGGAAGCGGCGTTCGCCGCCGAAGGCATCCGGCAGATGCTCGGGCACGTGTGGCAATGGACGCGCTCGTCCTACGAGCCGTACCCGGGCTTTCGGCCGCTTGCGGGTGTCGCCGCCGAATACAACGGCAAGTTCATGGTCGGCCAGCAGGTCCTGCGCGGCAGCAGCATCGCGACGCCGCCCGGGCACGAACGGCCGACGTACCGCAATTTCTTTCCGCCGGCCGCGCGCTGGCAATTCACGGGAGTGCGACTTGCGCGAGACGTCTGACCAGACGGCCACGAGCGGTGGCCAGCAACCCGCCCGCGATTCGCGGCCGAGCGCGTTCGAGCGCGACCTGATCGACGGGCTGTCGCGCACGCCGCGCAGCATTCCGCCGAAATACTTCTACGATGCGGCCGGCTCCGCGCTGTTCGATCGCATCTGCGAGTTGCCCGAGTATTACCCGACCCGCACCGAGCTCGGCATCCTGCGCGATCGCGCGGCCGAGATCGTGCGGCGCGTCGGCCCGCATGCGGAACTCGTCGAATTCGGTGCGGGCTCGCTCGAGAAGATCCGTGTGCTGCTCGACGCGTTCGCGGGCAACTATGCGAACGCGCCCGCGCGCTACGTGCCGGTCGACATCTCGGCCGACTACCTGCACGGCGCCGCCGCGCGGCTGCGTGCCGCGTATCCGTGGCTCGACGTCGCACCAATCGCGGCCGACTACACGAAGGCCGAGCAACTGGCCGAGCTGACCGCGACACCGGCGCGGCGCATCGGCTTCTTTCCCGGTTCGACGATCGGCAACTTCGCGCCGGAAGAAGCCGATGCGTTCCTGCGCGATGCCGCGCGGCTGCTGCGTGGCGGCGGCTTGCTGGTCGGCGCGGATCTCGTGAAGGACGAGCGCATGCTGCACGACGCGTACAACGATGCGCAGGGCGTGACCGCGCAGTTCAACCTGAACCTGCTGGTGCGCGCGAACACCGAGCTCGGTGCGGATTTCAACGTCGACGCGTTCTCGCATTGCGCGTTCTACGACAGCGTGCGGCAGCGCATCGAGATGCATCTCGTCAGCGACATCGCTCAGACCGTGCACGTACGCGGCCACGCGTTCCGCTTCGAGGCCGGCGAGCGCATCCACACCGAGAATTCGTACAAGTTCACGATCGACGGCTTCCATGCGATCGCGCGCCGCGCAGGATTCGCGCCCGATACCGTGTGGACCGATGCCGGCAACCTGTTCAGCGTGCACTGGCTGCGCAGCGTCGACGATATTCGCGCGTGACGCGCGCGCTTGCGGACCGCTCGCGTGCGGTGCGGGCGGTTCGCTTTCGACGTATTCCAGCGCACGTTGGCGCGCGCCGATCACCCGGTTTCGTGCAGAAAATCCCTTTTTTACCGGCCCGATGCACCGCTGCAACGGTATCTGGAATGTTGCCTCTTCCTTGTCCGGCAAGGCTTTGCGGGCACCCGTAAACGTCCGTTACCGGTCTCGCATACCCGTTTCACCTGTGTCTGTGTCCGGTGCCTAGACTCCGAACCGTATTCACTTGACGCACGACACGTGCAGGGAGTCGCGAGATGAACAAGAAACTCATTCTCGGTGCAGTTCTCGGTGTAGCGGCGCTGGCAGCTTCGGGCGTCGCCTCGGCCCACGTCGACCTGTCGGTCGGCATCGGTGTACCCGCCTATGCGGCGCCGGCGCCCGTCTACGTGGCACCGCCTCCGCCCGTCATGTACGCACCGGTCGGCTATCGCGACGACGGTTGGCGCGGCGACGGCTGGCGTCGCCGCGAATGGCGCGAACACGAGTGGCGCCGCCGCGAATGGCGCGAGCACGAATGGCGCGATCGCGGCGGCTGGCGCGGCGGCCGCTGGGATTGAGCGGCGCGACTGATCGCGACAAGAGGAGAATGACAACATGATGCCCATTCGACGCATCAGGCAGTGCGCCACCGCCGCCATCGTGGCGCTTGCCACGATCGGCAGCGCGCACGCGGCGGGCTGCATGAAGGGCGCGGTGGTCGGCGGTGTGGCCGGCCACTACGCGGGGCACCACGCGGTCGTCGGTGCGGTTGGCGGCTGTATCGTCGGCCACCACATGGCGAAGAAGCACGCGGAAGAGCAGGCCGCGCAGCGCAAGGCCGCCGCACAGGGCATGCAGATGCAGCCGGCGCAGTAAGCACCACATCGTCACCGGGGCGGCGCTGCCGCGCCGCCCCGCCTGCTTTGTTTCCCGTTCACGTACGATCCGGATTGATCTGACGAATACGCGTCGCGCGCTCCGTTACGATCATTTACAACGTCGTGTGGCGCGCACGGTGCGCGTTCCTAGAATGCAGTCACACGAACGCACTCCAGGGAGCACAAGATGAAACATCGACGATACCTGTCCGTCCTGACGGCCGCGCTCCTCGCGCTCGGCACGGTTTCCGCGTATGCCGCAGCCGGCGGCAACGGCGGTGGAAACGGTGGCGGCGGCGGCGGTGGTGGTGGCGGTCACGGCGCAGGTGGTTTGGGCGGCAATGCGGGCGGCATGTCCGGCGGCCACATGAGCGGCCAGGCGCTGAGCAACTCGAACGGCATGCACGCGGGCGACCGCGACAAGGGCCTGTCGCGCGCGGCCGACCGCTCCGACACGATCGCCGATCGCGCCGGCGTGCAGCCGGGCCGCGGTCACACGCACGCAACGACGCACGGTCACACCACGCACGCGTCGACGTCCACGCATCGTTCGCGTCACCACGCATTCGGCCGCACGCTCTAAGCGCGGCGCGCAAACGGGACGGAAGGGCGCTTCGGCGCCCTTTTTTCATCGTGGCAACGCCATGTGGCTGTCGCGCGAAAACATCGTGCCGACCCGAATTGCAACCAGCCGTAACCGCGCCGCGAACGGGTGCGAATACAGATCGCTTACACGCGGTGAACAGCCAGGAAATCGACGCGACGAACGGGCATCGCAAGCGTGCCCGGCAGCGTTGAAAAAGCCGAAAAAAAGGGCGGCTCATCGCCGCCCTTCGTGTTATCGCCCGGCGCTCGCCAGCGGCGCCACAGGCTCGAACAGCGCGTCCGCCTGCCTGACGCGCACGAAGCGCGCGGCTCCGTCGCCCTCCACCAGCGCGCGGAAATGCGCTTCGCCGCACGCGAGCTTCGCACGCTCGTGCTCGCTCGGCACGTGGCCGTCCGCATTCGGCGTATCGACGACGAAGTACAGCCGTTCGCCGCCGTCCTGTTCCGCGAGCACGGCCCAGTCCGGGTGATAGCTGCCGAGCGGCGTCTGCACGCGGAACCACGCGGGCAGCTTCGCGTACAGCTTCACGCCGTCGTGCGCCTCGAGCGCATCGGCGAACGCGCGCTCCGCGTCCGTCTCGCACACGACCGCCTCGTGGATCGACTTCTGCGCATCGGGCCGCAGGTTGCGCAGGTAGCCGGTCAGCGCCTCGCTCTCGAACGACTCGAGCGCATGCACATGGCGCTCGCCGAGCTTGCGGTACGCGATGCCCGCGACGAGCGCGTGGCGCTTGCAGCGGTTGATCGCATCGGCCGCAACCGCGATGAACTGCTGCGGATTCACACGGAAATCCTCGAGCCGGCCGCTGTCGGCCAGGATCGTCGCCAGCGAACGGCGCGTGAGCTGCGTACGGTCCTGCAGCTCGGTGAGCAGGTCGGGCAGCGGCAGTTCGCCTTCGTCGAGCAGCACGGTGCCGGCGCCGGCCACCTCGATCGCCTCGATGCCGGCCTTGCCGATATCGATCTCGGCCTTGCGCCACTGCAGCCGAGCGCGCGCGATGTCCGGCGCGTCGTGCAACGCGGCCGCGCAATCGCGTACGAGCTTTGCGTTGTCGAACTCGACGCGGTACACGGTGCGATGGCGGATGCGGTCCCACAGCGCGCGGAAATCCTCGCCGAACACGACGGCCTTGCCCGACGCATCGCGCCGCAGCGCGATCGCGCGGCGCTCGTCCGCGTTGCGCACGGCGAAGCGGCCCGACAGCTTGCGCAGCGTCGCGACGATCGGCGCGCGCAGCATCTCGAACGCATCGGGCAGCACCAGCGCGCTCTGGCGCAGCGCATCCTTCAGCCGGTCGAGCACCTTGCCCTGCGCATCGACGTAGCCTTGTTCATGCAGGTGGTTCCACAGCACGCGCGACAGCTCGACGCCAAGCGCATGCGCGGGCCCGTCGCCTTCCTGCACGGGCAGCGCCGCGAACTGGTGTTCCTCGACGATCCCGAAACGGATGCCCGTATCGGCCTCGATTTCCTTCTGCAGGTTCTCCGCGAACGACTCGTAGCGCTCGGTCGCGATCACGGTGAGCGTGTTCACGCCCGCATCGCGTACGCGTTCGCCGTCCTGGTCGACGGCGAGGCGCAGCCCGCGGCCGAGCGTCTGGCGGCGCTCGCGTTCGGTCTGGATGTCGCGCAGCGTGCAGATCTGGAATACGTTCGGGTTGTCCCAGCCTTCTTTCAGCGCCGAGTGCGAGAAGATGAACTTCAGCGGCGTATCGAACGACAGCAGCGCTTCCTTCTCGCGCATGATGAGGCCGTATGCGCGCTCCGCGTTCTCGCGGGCCGCGGCGCTGCTTTCGCTGGTGTCGGTCCAGCCGCCCTTGCGGTCGATCGAGAAGTAACCGTTGTGCGCGCGCCCGACTTCGAGCGCGACGTCCACGCCGTCGAACAGCGCACGGTAGGCCGGCACGCGCGCCGCACGTGCATATTCCTCTTCGAAGATCAGCGCGTAGTCGCCCTTCACGGGCATGCCGTTCTCGTCGTACTGGCGGTAGCGCTCGACCGAATCGACGAAGAACAGCGACAGCACCTTCACGCCGCGCTCCGCGAGGCGCAGCTCCTTGTCGAGATGCTCGCGGATCGTGCGGCGGATCATCTCGCGCTGCACGGCGAGCGTGTCGATGTCGCCGAACGCCTCGCCGAGCGACAGGAACGCCTCGCCTTCCGGATGACGCAGCTCGACGTATTCGGCACCTTTCACCGCATGGACTTCGCCGATCCGCAGCCCGGCATACAGCGCGCGTTTGGTCAGGCGTTCGAGATCGTCGCCGTCGGTGGCCGTCACGATCTGGCGCTTCACGCCGGCCGCCGTCGCGACGTCGAGCTCGACGCGCGCGCTGATCGCGCCACGCCGGTTCGACACGCCGACGAGCCGCACATACGGCTTGTTGTGCGCATCCTCGACGATCGCCGACGCGATCTCGATCTGCTTGACCAGCTTGCGCTCGTACGCGTCGACCGCGTCGAGCCGGTACACCATGTGGTGACGGTCGACGTGCGTGGCCGAATAGCGCAGCGTGCAGAGCGGCGCCATCGCGGCGAGCGCTTCGCGGCCGCGGCCTTCGAGCCCGCCGTCGACGCTTTGCGGCTCGTCGACGATCACGATCGGCCGCGTCGCGCGGATCAGGTCGATCGGCTTCTCGCCGCCGGTCTTCTCGCTGTCCTTGTAGAGGTTGTTGATTTCCTTCTTGTTGATCGCGGCAACGGTCATCACCATGATCTGGATCGCCGCGCTCGCCGCGAAGTGGCGCACCTGGCCGAGCTTCGCGGAGTCGTACAGGAAGTAGTCGTACGGCACGCCCGCGTACAGCGCGCGGAAGTGATCCTCGGTGATCGAGAGCGTCTTGTGCACGCCTTCCTTGATCGCGATCGACGGCACGACGATCACGAACTTCGTGAAGCCGTAGCGGCGGTTCAGCTCGAAGATCGTGCGCAGGTACACGTAGGTCTTGCCGGTGCCGGTTTCCATCTCGACGGTGAAGTCGCGCGAGCCGGGCAGGCCGGACGGCGGCAGCCCGCCGCGCAGCTGCACATCGGCGAGATTGCGCGCGAGCGCGTCGTCGGTCAGCGACAGCCGGTTGCCGACGCCCTGTTCCGACACCGCGAAGCCGAGCGAGCCTTGCGCGGCAGCCGTCGTGCCGGGCGCGGCGTTCGCGAGCACGCTGAAGTCGCCGCGATACGATTCCTGGCCGCGAAACAGGTCGCAGACGGCGTCGATCGCTTCGCGCTGGTAGTCGAGATCCGCTTCGAAATGCAGCCGCATCACAGGCTCCGCACGCGCTTCACGCCGTGCTGTTCGAGCAGCGCGGCGAGATTGAGCTTCGCGACATCGTCGACGAAGCCGCTGTCGCGGAACAGGCACGTGACGTCGTGCGTCGTGCCGGTCGCATCGAGCAGGTCGACGATGCCGTCGGCGAGCGGGCCCGCGTCGTCGCGCGAGATGCGCGCATCGAAGCACGCGACGATCGAGCGGCCGATCAGGTGCACGGTCTTGCCCACCACCGGGTGATGCTCGACCGGCGTGCACAGGTCGAGGCCGAGCTTCAGCGTCAGCTCGGCGAGCAGGTCGTCCTCGGTGCGGCCGGTCTTCACGTGCTCGACGGACGCGAACAGCGCATGGTCGAAGTCGTCGCGGCGCGGATCCCACTCGATCACGTTGGTCGTGTCGAGCCGGTACACGCGAAAGCCGAGGTCGCCATAGCTTTCCGGATAGTCGCGCGCGACCTGCTGCGCAGCGCGGCGCAGGCGTTCCTTGGTCACTTCGGCGAGCGTCAGCGGCTTTTTCAGCTTCGTGCAGAAATCGGCCGCGCTCTGCTGCGTCTTGTCGCGGCGGTCGAGCGCTTCGGGCAACTGCACGAGGATGTAGCGGCGCGCGCCGCCGTCGGTCGCGTTCACCTGCATCACCGCGTGGCCGGTCGAGCCGGAGCCGGCGAAGCAGTCGAGCACGATGTCGTCGCCGCGCGTGCACCAGCCGATCACGGCCGCCGCGAAATCGACCGGCTTCGGCAGGTCGAACGGGATGCCGAGCGTCTTCAGCAGCGCGTCGTCGGAGCCGGCGAACGGCAGCACCGACGGCACGTTCTCGTACATGTTCTCGTCGAGGTAGTAGATCCGCTGCGGCTGCGTGCTTTCATCCGCGCCGAATTCGATCTGGCCGCGCTCGATCAGCGCCTGCATCGTCGCGGGCGGGTTGCGCCAGCCGCGCGCCGGCATCGCGCACGGCTTGCCGGTGACCGGGTGGATCAGCGGCGTGAAATACTCTTCCGGCGCCTTCTTCTTGTTCGGCCAGGCCATCGACACGAGGCGGTACACGCGGCCTTCTTCCGACAGCCGGTCGTACATCACCTCGCCGCCCGACAAGTTGGTCTGCGCCTTCATCCATGCGCGGTACGCCTTCTGCGCGTCCTTCGCGTTGCCGCTGCGGTACACGGCGTCGTGCGCGGCATCGAGCATGCGCTGCGCGTTGCGCTTCGGGCGCTTGAGCGGCGCCTGTTCGAGCAGCGTCTCGGCGTTGCGCGCGAACAGCACCAGCGATTCGTGCTGGTACGCGACGCCGCGCGCGTCGCCCTTCGGGTTGCGCTTGTCCCATACGGCCACGCCGAGCTCGTTCTCCTCGCCGAAGATCTCGCGCAGCATCAGCACCAGCGCGTGCACTTCGTGCTCGTCGATGTGCACGGCGATCAGGCCTTCGTCGGACAGCAGCGCGTGCGCGAGCTTCAGGCGCGGATACATCATGTTCAGCCAGTCGGTATGGAACCGGCCGTTCGCCTCGGTGTTGGTGCTGCGCTTCACGCCGCCCTGGGTCTGCCCGGTCATCGCCAGGTAGTGGCGGATGCTGTCGCTGAAGTCGTCCGGATAGACGAAATCGCTGCCGGTGTTGTACGGCGGGTCGATGTAGACGAGCTTCACCTTGCCCGCGTAGCTCTTGTGCAGCAGCTTCATCACGTCGAGGTTGTCGCCCTCGATCACGAGATGGCGCGTGTCGTCCCACGCGACGCTGTCGTCGGGGCAGGGCCGCAGCGTGCCCGTCGACGGCGTGAGCGCGGCCTGGCGCGCGCTGCGCTTGCCGTGCCAGTGGAAGCCGTAGCGCTCGTCGGCGTCGCCGACCGTGCGTTCGCCGACCAGCGCCTTCAGCACGTCGACGTCGACCGACGCGCCGCCGGGGCCTTCGGTCACGAGTTCGGGGAACAGCGCCTTCAGGCGCGCGACGTTGTCGGCGGTGAAATCGGTCGACATCGCCTGCGGGCTTGCCGCATCGAGTTTCTGCATCGTCTTTTCCATCGGAGCCCGGCCGCGCGCGCCAGGACGTCGGGCGCGCTCGCGGCACCGGCGGCAATGGCCGCCCGGGCAAACCCGAAACGCTATCGAGTCGGTCGGCCGAGGTCAAGCGCCGATGTGGGCCGATCGTGCGGGCATCGGCCGCGATCGCCCGCCGGACGGGCCGCAAGCGGCTTCGGGCCGGTTGTCGCATGCCCGGCCGGCGGGCGCTTGCCGGGCATCCCCGGGCGCGCTCCGGAAAAGACGAAAAAAAGGGCACGGTCGGCGCCAGGCGCCGGCGTGCCCGCATGGAGAATCCCGGACGGAGGGAGCGGCGGGGCGCGACGCCCCCGCGCGGGGTCAGAAACGCGTGCGGATGCCCGACGTCAGTTCGAGCTGATTCTTCGCGCCGAACGTCGACGACACCGTGTAGCCGCCGTGCAGCTTCATGTAGTCGCCGGCGAGGTAGACCTCGGTGCGCTTGCTCAGGTGATAGAACACCGACCCGTAGATCGTCTCCTTGAAGCCGTTGCTGACGCCGTTGGTCAGGCTGAATGCGCCGAGGTTGGCGTTCGGCGTGAAGCCGTCCGCGTTGTTCGCGGCGTTCTTCACGCGCATCTGCTGGTAGCCGAGCTCGTAGTCGAGCGCGCCCTTCGGCGCGATCTTCATCGACACCGTCCACGAATCGTCGTGGCGCTGGCCGAGCGCGCCCTGGTCGCCGTTGTAGCGGAAATAGCCGGCATTCAGGCGCACGATGCTGAACGTGTAGTTGCCGCCGACCGAGAACGTCTGGTTCCTGAAGCCGTTGTGATTCACGTGGTTGTAGAAGCCCGACACGTTGAACGGCCCGCCGTTGTAGCCGAGCGCGGCCTGGTACGCGGAGCCGGTCGCGAACGCGGTCGAGTTGCTGAACTGGTAGCCGGCGCTTGCGAAGATGCCGTTGCTGAACAGCTTCTTCCACGCGATGCCGTTGTTGTAACGCGTCCCGGTCGGGCCGGCCGCGTAGAAGATCATCTGCTTGAAGTTGTTCGAGTTGGTCCAGCCGCCTTCCTCGGTCGACAGCTTCGCGGAACCGTACGCGTCGCCGTAGATCGCCGCCGAGTCGCGTGCGATGGTGTTCTGGAAGCCGGCCGTCAGCTTGCCGAAGCGCTCGTCCTCGACGCCGACCCACGCATCGCGGTCGAAGATCTGGCCTTCGTCTTCCATCTGGCCGTTGGCGACCACGAATTCGCTTTCGAGGCGGAAGATGACCTTCGTGCCGCCGCCGATGTCTTCGGCGCCGCGCAGGCCCCAGCGGCTGCCGCTGAACCACGGCTCGCCTTCGTTGCCCATGCCGATCACGTGATTGCCGTTCGCGTCGGCGTGGGTCCGGTAGGTCGGAAAGCTCAGGTCCATCAGGCCGTAGAGCTGCACGCTCGACTGCGCATGCGCCTGGGTGCCGGCGCACAGGCCCGCCGCCGCGATGGAAAGGGCAAGGGTTTTTCGTTTCAAGATCGTCTCCTCCGAGCTGCCGCATTGAAATCTGGTCGTTGGCAGTACGTAATGTATGCCGACTCTCGCCGGCCACTTCGAGAGGGCCGACGCGTAGCATCGTAGAGGGTGGAATCCTTCACGGCGCTTTCCCGGATGCAGGAATCGGATCGGTGAAAACACCGAACGCGCAACGATCACGGATCGGGCAGTCGGGCGAAAGCGAGCCTGCCGGGCATCCGGCTGGCTTCAAGGACGTTTCGTGATACGAATCGATTTCCCGTGACAGGCGATGGTGCGAACGCCCGTTAGTCCTGCGTGCTTTTCATGCGCAGGATGTAACCCAGCCCGCGCAGTGTAATGATCTCGGCCGAGCTGCCCGCGAGATGCTTGCGCAGCCGGTGGATGTAGATGTCGATCGCGTCGGCGCTCGGCTCGTCGTCCAGCGCGAACACGCTGTCCATCAGCCGCGCCTTCGACACCGTCTTGTTCTGCTGCAGCATCAGCGTTTCGAGGATCGCGTGCTCGCGGCGGCGCAGCGCGAGCACCGTTTCGCCGCAGCGGAATTCGCGCGTGCCGAATGCATAGACGAGATCGCCGCACACGAGCTGCGTCGTGCCGACGCCGGCCTGCCGGCGGATCAGCGCGCGGATTCGGGCGACCAGTTCGCGCGATTCGAACGGCTTCACGACGTAGTCGTCGGCGCCCGCGCCGAAGCAGTCGACCTTGTCGTCGACCGAGCCGTGCGCGGTCAGCATCAGCACCGGCACATTGTCGTTGCGCCGCCGCAGCCGCGCGAGCACCTCCTTGCCGCTGATGCCGGGCAGGCGCATGTCGAGCAGCACGGCGTCGTAGCGTTCGGTCTTCAGCACCGTATCGGCGCGCTCGCCGTCGCCGACGGAATCGACCGCGAAATCCTCGCCGCGCAGCAGGTTCACGATCCAGTGCGCGAGTTCGGCGTTGTCTTCGACCAGCAGGAGTTTCATGACGACATCTCTTCAATCGTACGCAGGCAGCCGCACAGTCACGACGATACCGCGATTGCCGGGCCCCGGCGCGAGCGATACGCTGCCGCCGTGCGCCTGCGCGATTTCGCGGACGATCGCGAGCCCGAGGCCGGAGCCTTCGGTATCGGCCGACACGCGGTAGAACCGCTTGAACACATGCGGCCGCGCTTCGGCCGGGATGCCGGGGCCGTTGTCGACCACGTCGAGCACGATCGCGTCGCCGTCGCGGCGTGCGGCCACCGTCACGCAGCCGCCCGGCTGCGTATAGCGCACTGCGTTGTCGACGAGGTTCATCACCAGCGCGGTCAGCAGGCTGTCGCTGCCCGCGACGTCGAGCCGCTCGCCGAGATCGGCGCCGAGATCGATATTGCGCCGCTGCACGAGCACGATCGTTTCCTCGAGCACGCTCGACACCACGGCCGCGAGATCGACGCGCTGGTTCAGCAGCGTCGACGGTGTCGCTTCCGCATGCGCGAGCAGCAGCAGCTTGTCGGTCACGTCGGCCATCTTGCGGCTGCTGCGCTGCATGCTGTCGAGCACCGATGCAAGCTCCGGATCGTCGTGGCCGCGCCGCTGCGCGTACTGGATCTGCGTGTCGAGCACCGCGATCGGCGTGCGCAACTGATGCGCGGCATCCGCGATGAAGCGGCGCTGCGTGGTCGTGTGCGTGTTGAGCCGCGCGATGCACTGGTTGATCGCGTCGACGATCGGCCGCAACTCGTTCTGCAGCCGCTCGGGGCGGATCGGCTCCAGCTCCATCGGCCCGCGGTCGGCCACGTCGTCCTTCAGCTTCATCAGCGGACGCATCTCGAACGTGAGGCCGAGGTACACGAGCCCCATCGCAAGCATCAGCATCAGCGACAGGCGCACGAGCTGCGGCCGCCAGATCGTGGCGACCATCGCGCGGTGCGAGCGCGTCGTCTTCGCGACGACCACCGTGACCGTCTCGACCTTGCCCTCGTCGTACAGCTGGCGATCGTAGGCCACCGCGCGCAGCGGCACGCCGTCGAGCGACGTGTCGTACAGCGTCGGTTCGATGCCGTGCCGCGCGGGCACGTCGAGCGCCGGCGTGCCCGCGAGCAGGCGGTCGTGGCCGTCGATCACCTTGTAGAACACCGAATCGCGCGACGGCGATTCGAAGATCTCCAGCGCGGCCGGCGGCACGTCGGCGACCGGCAGCCCGTTGCGCCATTCGATGTCCTCGCCGATCGTGCGCGCGGATGCGACGAGCGCGCTGTCCTGCACGAGCGCGGCCGTGGTCCGCGCGGTGTCGTACGACATCGCGCCGGCGATCAGCACGAACACCGCGAGCGGCAGCAGCAGCCACCACAGCAGCCGCCCGCGCAGGCTGTGCGCCATCCTGTTGCGCTCCTTCTCCGAAATGCCGAACCGCGCCGGGGGGGCCGGCGCGGTCGGGGGTGTCATGTCAGGCGTCCGTCGGCGGCGTTCAGAACGCCGCGGGGCGCCACTTCAGCAGCCGCCTCTCGAGCCACGTCAGCAGGTAGTCGGCGGCCAGCGCGACCACCGCCAGCACGATCATCGCCGCGAACACACCGCTCGCGTTGAACGCGCCCTGGGCGGTGGAGATTAGCAGCCCGATGCCCTGCTTGGAACCCAGGAATTCGCCGACGACCGCACCGACCAGCGCGAAGCCGAAGCTCACGTGCAGGCTCGCGAGAATCCAGCTCAGCGCGGACGGGATCACGACCGCCGTGGTGATCTGCCGGCGCGACGCGCCGAGGATCTGCGCATTCGCGATCAGGTAGCGGTCGGCTTCGCGCACGCCCTGGAACGCGTTGCCGAACACGACGAAGAACACCATCACGACAGCCAGCGCGATCTTCGATGCCATCCCGAGGCCGAGCGCAATCACGAAGATCGAGCCGAGCACGACGCGCGGGATCGAGTTCGCGATCTGGATATACAGGCCGAACACGTCGGCCATCAGCTTGTTGCGGCCGAGCACGATCCCGCAGATCACGCCGGCGACCGAGCCGATCACGAAGCCGATGCCGGTTTCCTCGAGCGTGACCCACACCTGCGTGAGCAGCGGGCCCTGCGACGTGCCGTTCACGAACCAGTCCTGGATCTGTTCGAAGATCAGCGACGGCATCGAGAAGAAGAACGGATCGATCCACTTGAACCGTGCGGCGAGTTCCCACCCGCCCAGCACGATCACCAGCACGGCGATCCGCAGCGTGACGATCAGGTTGCGCCGGCGGCGCAGCCGGCGTTGCGCGGCGCGCTCGTCGTCCTCGAGCGTCGTTGCCGGAATGGCGGTGGGGGGAAGCGTCATGTCGGTCATGCTCCTGTCCTTGCAGTCCTTGCCGTGCGGCGTATGCGTCAGCCGATCTGCACTTCTTCGCGCAGGTCGTGCCAGATGTCCTTGGAAATTTCGATGAAGCGCGTGTCGTAGCGGATCTCCGACGTGACGCGCGGGCGCGGCAGGTCGATCTCGTACACGCGCTTGAGCGTGGCAGGCCGCGCGGTCAGCACGAACACGCGGTCGGCGAGGGCGATCGCTTCTTCAAGATCGTGCGTGACGAACACCACCGAGCCCTTGTTCGCGGACCAGAGCTGCAGCAGCTCGTCCTGCATCAGCGTGCGCGTCTGCATGTCGAGCGCGGAGAACGGCTCGTCCATCAGCAGGATTTCCGGCTGGTTGATGAAGGTCTGCGCGAGCGCGACACGCTTCCTCATCCCGCCGGAAAGCTGGTGCGGGTAGTGCTTCGTGAACTTGTCGAGGCCGACCTTGCGGATCCATTCCTCGGCCTGCGCGTACGCAACGTCCTTCGAGCGGCCGCGAAACAGCGGGCCGGCCGCGACGTTGTCGATCACGTTGCGCCACGGGAACACGGCGTCGGCCTGGAACACGAAGCCGATGCGCGGATCGATCCCGTCGACCGGGCGGCCCATCACGCGCACCTCGCCCGACACGGGCTTGAGCAGCCCGGTGATCAGGTTCAGCGTCGTCGACTTGCCGCAGCCGGTCGGCCCGACGATCGCGATGAACTCGCCGCGCGCGACACTCATGCTGAAGTCGCGCAGCGCGACGGTGGCCTTGCCTTCCGGCGAAATGAAGCGGCACGACACGTTGCGAAACTCGATCGCCGGTGTGCTCGGGGAGACTGCCTGGGTCATCGCTCTTTGTCCTGCGGGTGAGGAGGGCGTCGCATCGTGACGCGACGCCGGGCCGGTCAACCGGGCCGGAACGGGGCACGCACGGCGGCGGGATCGCCGGCGCCGCTGCCGAGATCGATTACTTCGCGTTCACGAAATCGTTCGTGTAGGTGCGCGCCAGGTCGATGTGCTTGCCCTTCACCGACGGGTTGAACGCCGACAGCACCTTCAGCACGGTCGCCGGGCCGTCGGCCGGCATCTTGCCGTCGGCGGTGTACATCGGCAGCGACGCCTTCAGCGCGCTCACGTACAGCGCCTTGTCCTTCTGGTAGTCGGCCGGCATCTTCGCCGCGATTTCGTCGGCGCTGTGCGTGTGGATGAACTGCATCGTCTTCGCGAACGCGTGAGCCAGCTTCACCGCCTGCGGCTTGTGCGAATCGGCCCAAGCCGACTGCACGTACAGGCTCGCGGCTGGGTAGGTGCCGCCGAGCGCCGCGCGCGTGCCGTCGACGGTGCGCATGTCGACCAGCACCTTCGCGTCGCCCATCTTCTCGAGCGCGGACACCGTCGGCTCGGTCGTCATCCCGGCGTCGATGCGGCCCTGCTTGATCGCGGCGATGAAGCTCGCGTCGGCGCCGACCGGCAGCATCGTGTACGCCGTCGACGGCACGCCGTGCTGCAGCGCGAGGTATTGCGTGAGGAAGCTCGTCGACGAGCCGAGACCCGTCACGCCAAGCGTCTTGCCCTTCGCATCCGCCATCGACTTGAAGGTCGGCGCGGCCTTGGTCGACACCATCTCGACTTCGCCCGGCACCTGGCCGAACACGGCGATCGCCTTCACGTCCTTGCCCTTGCTCTGCAGGTCGATCGTGTGGTCGTAGAAGCCGACGACGCCCTGCACGGCACCCGCGAGCAGCTCGTTCTCCGCGTCGACGCCGGCCGGCTGCGACAGCAGCTCGACATCGAGCCCTTCGGCCTTGAAGTAGCCGAGCTCCTGCGTGAGCCGCGCGGGCAGGTAGATGAGCTTCGCGATCCCGCCGACCATGATCGTGATCTTGCCGCCGTCGTCGGCGAAAGCGGGGTGAGCGGCAAGCGCGCAGCTCAGGCTGGCTGCCACGGCGAGGGTGCGCAGGATGGGTCGCATCGGGTCGTCTCCGTTCGTTGTATTCGTATGGCGCGATGCTTGCTGCATCGTCACGACGAGTATAGGGAGGCGAAACCTTCTGCAACCTTTCGCGGGCCGGCGATTCCTTTAGGGGTTTTCCTGCAAGGGAGGGCCGGAACAGGCCGGGAACGGGGGCGGGATGCGCTCAGCGCCAGCCGATCAACACCCGCCCGATCGCATCGAGCCCCATGTCGAACAGGTGCGACACGAACGGCACGAGGTTCGGCACCATCAGCTGCACGAGCAACAGCCCGACGAGCATCGTGACGGGAAAGCCGACCTGGAACACGCCGATCTGCGGCGCCGCGCGGTTCAGGATGCCGAGCGCAAGGTTCGCGATCAGCAGCGCCGCGACCACCGGCAGCGAGAGCAGCAGCCCCATCTCGAACACCGTCGTGCCGAATGCGGCGAGCGTGCGCCAGCCGGGCGCGTGCAGCAGGTCGGCCGATACCGGCAGCGACTGGAACGATGCGGTGAGCGCGGCGAACACCTGCAGGTGGCCATCCACCGCGAGGAACGCGAGCATCGCGACCGCGTTCAGGAAGCGGCCCATCACGGGTGTCGCGCCGCTCGTGTGCGGATCGAAGAAAGTGGCAAAGCCGAGCCCCATCGACAGCCCGATGAAGTCGCCGGCCGCCTCGACGGCCGCGAACACGATCTGCATCGTGAAGCCCATCGCGACGCCGATCAGGAACTGCGTGACGAGGATCCAGATGCCCTGCGCGGAGAACACGGTGACGTCCGGCATCGCGCCGAGCGTCGGCGCGACGACCAGCGCCATGAACGCGGCGAGGCCGATCTTCACGCGCACGGGCACCGCCGCGTGGCCGATGACGGGCGCGGTCGCGACGAGCGCGAGCATCCGCACGAACGGCCACAGGAATGCCGTGAGCCAGCCGTTGAGCTGCGCGTAGGTAACCGAGAACATCGGCGCCGGGTGCTGCGCGCGGCTCAGCCGACGCCGAGCGTCGCGACGTGCAGCAGCGTCTGCCGCAGGTAGTCGAGCATCGTCGTCAGCATCCACGGGCCGGCGATCACGAGCGTCGCGGCGACCGCGAGCAGCTTCGGGATGAACGACAGCGTCGCCTCGTTGATCTGCGTCGCGGCCTGGAACAGGCTCACGACGAGGCCGACCGCGAGCGCGACCAGCAGCAGCGGGGCGGCAAGCAGCAGGCCGACCATCATCGCCTGGTGCGCCAGGGTCATCACTTGTTCGGGCGTCATCGTGCGATTCCTCCGCGGCCTACGTAAAGCTCTGCGCGAGCGAGCCGATCAGCAGCTGCCAGCCGTCGACCAGCACGAACAGCATCAGCTTGAACGGCAGCGACACGGTGGACGGCGACACCATCATCATCCCCATCGACATCAGCACGCTCGCGACGACCATGTCGATGATCAGGAACGGGATGAAGACCGTGAAGCCGATCTGGAAGCCGGTCTTCAGCTCGCTCGTGACGAACGCGGGCACCAGCAGCGACAGCGGCACGTCCTCGGGCCCCTGCATCGGCGCGGCCTTCGAGATCTTCGCGAACAGCGCGAGATCGGTCTCGCGGGTCTGCTTCAGCATGAAGGTCTTGAACGGCGCGACGCCGCGCTGCACGGCCTGCTCCATCGGCATCGAGCCGTCGGAGAAAGGCTTGTAGCCGTCGTTGTACGCGCGGTCGAGCACCGGCGACATCACGAAGAAGGTGAGAAACATCGCGAGGCCGACGAGCACCTGGTTCGGCGGCGTCGTCGCGGTGCCGAGCGCCTGGCGCAGCAGCGACAGCACGATGATGATGCGCGTGAAGCTCGTCATCATCAGCACCATCGCCGGCAGGAACGACAGCATCGTGAGCAGCAGCATCGTCTGCACGCTCAGCGAATAGGTGGTGCCGCCGTGCGGGCCCGGGCTCGCGTTGAATGCGGGCAGGCCGTTCGCCTGCGCATAGGCGAGCGCCGGCGCGAGGCAGAGGAACAGCACGGGCGCGAAGCGCGCCGCGCGATGCAGGAAGGCGTGTTTCATCGGAATGCGGGGTCGGAAAGAGGGCGCGGCGCCATGTCAGCGGTCCTTGCCGCGACCGAGGCGCTTCGCGGCTTCGCCCGCGAGCGCGTCGCGAAACCGCGAGCCGAACGTGCCTGGCAGGCCGCCTTCGGACGGGGCGGCGCCGACGGGCGCGTCGGCCGAAGCCAAAGCCGACGCCGCCGAGCCGGCCGGCAGCGTATGCAGCAATCGCACGTTGCCCGGCGCGACGCCGAGCACGAGCCAGGTGTCGCCGATCTCGACGATCGTCGCGCTTTCCTTCGCGCCGACCGCGACGCTCGACACGACCTTCAGCGGGCCGCCGCGGCGCGCGTGCTGGAAGCCGAAGCGGCGCGCAAGCCATGCGCACGCGAACACGAGACCGATCACGACCGCGAGCCCGACCAGCGTCTGCAGCACCGCACCGATGCCGAGCGACGGCGCGGCCGAGCCGACCATCACGCTCGACGCGATCGCCCCGGCATGGTTCACCGCGTTCATGTCGGCGGCACCGGCCGGTGCGCACGCAAGCGACGCCGCAATGGCCGCGGCAGCCGCCGCCGCGCTCGCGACGCGCCCGTGGCGGCCGGGCTTTGCTGCGTTCACCGGTTCAGCTTCCGGATGCGTTCAGCCGGCGTGATGATGTCGGTCAGGCGGATACCGAACTTGTCGTTGACGACCACGACCTCGCCCTGCGCGATCAGGCAGCCGTTCACGAGCACGTCCATCGGCTCGCCGGCCATGCCGTCCAGCTCGACGACCGACCCCTGCGCGAGCTGCAGCAGGTTGCGGATCGCGATCTTCGTGCGGCCGAGCTCCACGGTCATCTTGACCGGGATGTCGAGGATCATCTCGATGTCGTTGTGCGTCGAGCTTGCCGCGGCCTTCGACAGCGGCTGGAACACGCCGGCGCCCGTCGCGCCCGCCGGCACCGGCTGCTGGTTCTGCTCGGCGAGCGCGGCCGCCCAGTCGTCCATGCCCGGATCTTCTTCCGCCGCGGCCGGGGCCGCCTGCGCGGCGGCAGCCGATGCCGCGAGGGCCGCGTCGGCCATCGCTTGTGCGTCGTCCTCGGGCGTCTGATTCAGCTCACTCATATCCACTTTCCTTCATCGAATCGCCCGCGCTGATCATCTTCTGCACGCGCAACGCATATTGACCATTGAAAATTCCGTAGCCGCATTCCATCACCGGCACGCCGTCGACCTTCGCGGTGATCGTGTCCTCGATTTCCAGCGGCAGCACGTCGCCCGCGCGCAGGTTCAGGATCTTCTCGAAGGTCGACGAGATCTCGGCGAGATTCGCGGTCAGCTCGACCTCGGCGGCCTGCACCTGCTGCGACAGCACGCGCACCCAGCGGCGGTCGACTTCGAGCGCCTCGCCCTGGATCGGCGACGCGAGCACGTCGCGGATCGGCTCGACCATCGAGTACGGCATGCAGATGTGCAGCGTGCCGCCCGTCGGCCCGAACTCGATCGAGAACTGCGTGACGATCACGATCTCGTTCGGCGTCGCGACGTTCGCGAACTGCGTGTGCATCTCCGAGCGCACGAATTCGAACTGCAGCGGCCGCACGCTCTTCCACGCGGTCGTGTAGTGCTCGAACACGAGGTTCAGCAGCTTGCCGATGATCCGCTGCTCGGTGGCCGTGAAATCGCGGCCCTCGACGCGCGTGTGAAAGCGCCCGTCGCCGCCGAACAGGTTGTCGACGACGAAGAACACGAGGTTCGGATCGAACACGAACAGCGACGTGCCGCGCAGCGGCTTCACGTGCACCAGGTTCAGGTTCGTCGGGATCGGCAGGTTGCGGGTGAACTCGCTGTACTTCTGCACCTTCACCTGGCTGACGGAGATTTCCGCCGTGCGCCGCATGAAGTTGAAGATGCCGATCCGCAGCAGGCGCGCGAAGCGGTCGTTGATGATCTCGAGGCCGGGCATCCGGCCGCGGACGATCCGCTCCTGCGTCGCGATGTTGTAGGGGCGGACGCCCGATGTGTCGCGCTGCTCGTCGACTGAATCGGTTTCGCCCGTGACGCCCTTGAGGAGGGCATCGACCTCCTCCTGGGACATGAACTCCTGGTGGCCCATACGCGCTCCTTTCGCGGCCGCGTTACTGGACGACGAATTCGGTGAACAGCACGTCGTCGACCTTCGCGCGCTGGTTGCCCGGCTGCGTCGGCTGCTCGATCAGTTCCCGCAGTTCCTTCGCGAGCGAATGCTTGCCGTCCGGCGTCGCGAGCTCCTCGGGATGCTTGTTCGACAGCGCGAGCAGGATCCGGCTACGGATTTCCGGCATCCGCGCGGTCAGTTGCTCCTGCGCCTTCGGGTCGGTGAGCTTCAGCGACAGGCCGACGCGCAGGTAGTGCTGTGCGCCGTCGTCGGACTGCAGGTTCACGGTCAGCGGGTCGAGCGGGAAGAACACCGGCGCGGCGAGCGGCGCCGGCTCGGCGGGCGCGCTCGCATGGCCGACGCCTTCCTTGCTCAGGAACACGTACATGCCGCCGGCTGCGGCGGCCGCCGCGCCCAGCGCGATGACGGCGATGAGCGCGATGCGCTTGAACTTGCCGGACGAAGCCGGCTTGTCGGCGGTCGGGTTTGCGGTCGTGGAGGCCATGTGAATGCGTGCGTGATGTCTCGTAGCATGCATTGTTCGGCATCCGGGCCGAGCCCGATGGGCGGAAAAGAGGGGGGATTTGCGGCTATCTCAGCCGATTGTCGGTCGGGCGTCGGCCGGATGCAGGGGAGGGCTGGCGGGAGAAGGCGGCCATGCCGGGTGTGGAAAGGGGCGCCGGGCCGGCAGACGGAGCGGGCGTGATCAGGAGGTGGCGCCGGTTCCGCCGTACGGAGCCTGTCGCGCTTGTGGCGGCAGGTACGATCGCGCCGGGCGCGGCCGGCGCTCGGCGGGGCGTCGGCCGCCCGGTCAGATCGGCAGCAGCGTCAGCAGCGGCGCGATCAGCACCATCGCGACGCCCGCGATCATCATCGTCAGGCTCGACACGACGCCTTCCTCGCTGCCGATCTCGCGCGCCTTCGCGGTGCCCACGCCGTGGGCGGCCGCGCCGAACAGCGCGCCGCGCGCAAGCCGCGTGCGCATCGGCACCAGCGCGAGCACCAGCTCGCCGAGCAGCATCCCGCAGATGCCGGTCGCGATTACGAACAGCGCGGTGAGATCCTTCGGCGCGTGGATCTTGTCCGACACGGCGAGCGCGAACGGCGTCGACACCGAGCGCGTCATCAGCGAGCGCTGCAGCTCTGGCGACAGGTGCAGCAGCTTCGCGAGCAGCAGCGACCCGGCCACGCCCGCGCAGATCCCGACCGCGACGCCGACCGACAGCGACAGCCAGTGGCGGCGGATCAGGTCGCGATAGTCGTAGATCGGCACCGCGAACGCGATCGTTGCCGGGCCGAGCAGCCACATCAGCCAGCGCGTGTCGCGGAAGTAGACCGAATACGGGATGCCGGTCAGCAGGACGAGCAGCACCAGCACGCCCGGCACGAACACGAGCGGCGAAAACAGCATCGTCTTCTTGTACGCGTAGAGCCGCTTCGACGCGAAATACAGCACGACCGTCAGCACGAAGCAGCCGAGGGAGATCGCGGTGTTCACGCGGTCGGCCGACAGGTTCGAGAGCGCGGCAAGCATCGGACGCTCCGGCTCAGTGCGCGGACACGGCGCTCAGGCGCGCGCGGCGGCGTTCGGCGAACACACGCTGCGCGGCGAGCCGGCGTTCGAGCTTCGCGGCGAGGTCGACCGCGACGGCCACCGCGACCATCACGAACGCGGTGCCGGCGAGCATCACCAGCGCGATGCGCCAGCCGTCCTCGCGGAACAGCCCGCCGTACTGCACGGCCGCGACGGCGGCCGGCACGAAGAACAGCAGCATGTCGGACAGCAGCCAGTTCGCGCCGTCCTTCACCCACGCGGGCGCGACGCGGCCCGAGAACAGCAGCACGAGGAGCACCGCGAGGCCGATCACGCCGGACGGGATCGGCAGCCCGATCTTGCGCACGGCCCAGTCGACCGCCATCCACAGCGCGCCGAGCGCGGCGGCCTGCAGCGCGATCCGGCCCGTGCGTGCCATGCTGCCCGAAGCAGCGGGGCGGGCGGCGAGTGCGGCGGTCGGCTTGGTCATGGCAGGCTCCCTACAGATATTCCGTTGATGGTGGGAGTATAGGGTTTCCCCTAACCATAAATAAAATGACTTGTCTCTATCCTTGTCATTCCAATTCGGAATTCAGTTTGGATCGCCGCACCAACTTGGGGAGACATCGATGGAATTGCGCGCGCTGCGGTACTTCGTCGAGGTGGTTCGCCAGCAGAGTTTCACGGCGGCCGCCGACAAGCTGTTCGTGACCCAGCCGACCATCAGCAAGATGGTGAAGGCGCTGGAAGACGAGATCGGTTCGCCGCTGCTGTTGCGCGACGGCCGGCAGATGGTGCTGACCGACGCGGGGCGGATCGTGTTCCAGCGCGGCCAGGACGTGCTCGCCGCGCAGGCGCAGCTGCAATCGGAGCTGAACGATCTCGGCACGCTCGGGCGCGGCGAGCTGACGATCGGGATTCCACCGCTTGGGGGCTCGCTGTTCACGCCGATCATCGCCGCGTACAAGCAGCGCTATCCGAACATCGAACTGAAGCTGTTCGAGCAGGGTGCACGGATGATCGAGGCCGCGCTGACGTCGGGCGAGCTGGAACTCGGCGGGCTGCTGGAGCCGGTCGATCCCGGCACGTTCGAGCGCCTGCCGATGGTGCGCGCGCCGTTGTGGCTCGTCGCGCCACGCGAGTCGCGCTGGGAGGATCACGAGGCCGTGCCGCTCGCGGATCTCGCGCGCGAGTCGTTCGTCTTCTACGCGGAAAGCCTCGCGCTGCACGACGCGGTGCTGGACGCGTGCCGGCTGGCCGGTTTCACGCCGTCGATCGTGAGCCGCAGCGGCCACTGGGATTTCATGGCGGCGCTCGTGCATGCCGGGGTCGGCATCGCGCTGCTGCCCGAGCCGTATTGCCGGCGGCTCGACGCGGGCCAGTTCACGTGCCGGCCGATCGTCGAGCCGGAGATCACGTGGGCGATCGCGCTCGGCTGGCTGAAGAAGGGGTATCTGTCGCACGCGGCGCGCGCGTGGCTTGAAGTGGCGCGGGCGACGCTGCCGATCGCGCCCGGCGACGACCTGGCGTTCGGCGGGTTGCGGGCGAGGGAGTGAGGCGCAGCGTGCAATCAGACGTGCTGGATCGACAACTTTACCCGCCGCCCTCGAACAGCTTCGAAATCGTATCGCAGCCCATCGAATCGAAGTCATCCGGGACACGAATCTGCCCCTTCATGAAGCCGATTCGTGAACCGGGCTTCGGCATGTCGATCGGTACGACCCTGACGAGCGGCTTGCCGGCTTTGGCAATCACAAACGGCTCGCCAGTGTCGACGGCTTTGTCGATCAACTGCGGCAGGCTCGTCTTTGCTTCGCCCATGTCGTAAGTCTGCATCGCACCCTCGAAATCGGCCGAATTGAAACAATCTTGTCGGCTTAGTTTAGTTTGAAGATGCGAGAAGGCGAGCGCGCCCGCAAGACGTCGCCGTGCCAGCCGCCAGTCACTGGTTTCAATGCCCCATCGCCGGCCCCGCCCCCTTCCTCGGCTTCGTGACCCACACGAGCAACGCGAGCGCACCGAACATGAACGCCGACAGCAGGAAGAAGTCGTTGGTCGCCATCATGAAGCCCTGCTGCGTGACGAGCTGGTTGAGCTGCGCATTGGCCGTCTGGCCGACGATGCCGAGCTGTGACAGCGCGCCCTGGTAGTCGGTCGTGCTCTGCGCATAGATGCTCACCGATTCCGACAGCCGCGCATGGTGGTAGATCGCGTCGTTTTCCCAGAACGTCGAGCTGGCCGCGGTGCCGATCGCGCCCGACAGCGTGCGCAGGAAGTTCGACAGCCCCGACGCGCTCGCGAGCCGCTCGTCGGAGATGCTCGACAGCGTGATCGTCGTCATCGGCACGAAGAAGCAGGCAACGCCGATCCCCTGCACGAGACGCGGCAGGATCACATGGTTGAACGGCACGTCGAGCGTAAACGTCGAGTTCCAGATCGACACGCCGGCGAACACGATGAACGCGAAGCTCGCGACCATCCGCAGGTCGAGCCGGTGCATGTTGCGGCCGATCAGCGGCGACAGCACGAGCGCAAGCAGCCCGACCGGCGCAGTCGCGAGGCCGGCCTTGCCCGCCGTGTAGCCCATCACCGTCTGCAGCCACAGCGGGAAGATCACGACCGAGCCGAAGAACGCCATGAAGCCGAACGAGATGATCAGCGCGCCGAGCGCGAAGTTGCGGTCCTTGAAGAGCGACAGGTCGACCACCGGCTCCTTCTCGGTCGCCTCCCATACGAGCATGAACGCGAGCGACACGACCGCGATCAGCGCGAGCGCGACGATGAACGTCGAGTTGAACCAGTCGCGATCCTTGCCGAGGTCGAGCATCATCTGCAGGCACGACACGCCGATCACGAGCAGCGCGAGGCCGACCGCGTCGATCCGCTGCTTCGTCGTCTTCGTCTCGCGGCCGCGCAGCAGGAAGTACGCGCAGGTCGCCGAGAAGACGCCGATCGGCAGGTTGATGTAGAAGATCCACGGCCATGTGTAGTTGTCGCTGATCCAGCCGCCCAGCAGCGGGCCGAAGATCGGCGCGACGATCACCGTCATCGCCCATAGCCCGAGCGCGAGCCCGCGCTTCGCGGGCGGGTAGCTGCGCATCAGGATCGTCTGCGACAGCGGCACCATCGGCCCCGACACGAGGCCCTGCAGCAGCCGGAACGCGATCAGCGTCTCGAAGTTGGTCGCGAGGCCGCACAGCGCCGACGCGATCGTGAACGCGAGCACCGACAGCGTGAACAGCCGCACCTCGCCGACCCGCCGCGCGAGCCAGCCGGTGAGCGGTACCGCGATCGCGGACGCGACCGAGTACGACGAGATCACCCACGTGCCTTCGCTCGTCGCGACGCCGAGGCTGCCGGAGATGGTCGGCACCGCGACGTTCGCGATCGACGTGTCGAGCACTTCCATGAAGGTGCCGAGCGCGAGCCCGACGGTGAGCAGCGCGAGTGCGCCGCCGGACAGCGGGGCGGGGGCGGCGGCGGGCGATGCGGTGGATGCCGTGGTGGCGGACATCGGAATCTCCTAGACGCGGCGCGCGCGACGCGCCGGCACAACGCACGGGTGTGCGCCGCAGCGCAGCCCGGCCGGGTGGAACGGATAAAGGAAAAAGGGGAGCACGTGCCCTGTCATCTTCTGCCCAGACAGATAAATAAGCGAACGTTTAACCTAGACATGGGGCCTCCGCGCATATCAGCAGTCCGCTTCGTCGTCGGGTTTCGGACAACCGGTCGTGCCGGGCCCGTTGGCGATGAAGCGCTGCAGCAGGCCGGTGAGCGTCGCGAGCTCGTCGGCCGAGAAACCGTCGAGCTGCGCATTGAGCGCGGTCGCGATCAGCGACGGCAGCGCACGGGCGGCTTCGGCGCCGCGTTCGGTCAGCGTCAGCTCGATCATCCGGCGGTCCTGCTCGCTGCGCGAGCGTGCGACCAGCCCCTTGCGTTCGAGCCGGTCGAGCATCCGCGTCATCGACCCGCTGTCGTACGACATCTTGCGGGACAGCTCGAACGGCGTGCGCGCATAACCGCGCGACAGCAGCAGGATCACGCCGATCTGCTGCGCGGTGAGGTCGAGCGGCTCGAGCGCGCGGTCCATCCGCTCGACGAGCGCCTGCTTCGCCTTCGACAGGTAATAGCCGAGGCTCGTTTCCAGCGCGATGTTCTCGGGATCGTAGAGGCCGCCGGTCATGCGATTGCGCACGCAGCAATAGTGCGTTTCGGATTGAGACGCGCTCAGTATCTTGAAAATTGCTTGCTTAGTCAATATTATTTGAGGCAACCAGTTACGACGTGCATGTTGCACTGCCGGAGACGATGTTCTGACCGATTCGCCCGCGCTGCGGGCCCCGAGGATGTTCGCGATGCTGTTCCTGAAAAATGCCGCCGGCGCGCTGCGCCGCAACCTGACCGATACCGCTCACCATGTGTTTTCCGGGCCGCACCGCGGCTGGAAGATCGCGCTGTACGTGACGATGCTGGTGGTGCCGGGTGGCTCGCTCGCGGCGCTCGGGGTCGCATGGTTCGATCATCGCCGGCAGCGCAACGCGAAAGACGGCGCTCGCCGCACGGGCCAGCCGGCCGCGACGGAACCGTCGACATGGCGGTCCGCCGCCGAACCGCTCCCGCTGCCCGCGCGCTGCCACTGACATCGCGCGTCTCCTGCCTTCCTGACGGCTCCGACCGAGCGCCGGCCGCGCCACGAACGGCCGGCATCGCCCGCCCGTTTTCCTGCAAGCGAGCCGTAATGGCCGGTAAACCGGCCGCTCGCGCCGGTAACACATTCCTGTCGCCGCGCACCGTACCCTTGGGGCTGCGCAGCTTTCCCGCCGTCAGTTACCATTTGTCCGCCAGCGGCACGACAACCGCATCGTGCGACGCCGCGCGCCGGACGTCGCGCCCAGACAGGAAATTCACCATGCCGTACGCCTCCCTCCCGCGCGCCCTTCGCCCGCTGAGCGCCGCCGTCGCTGTCGCGACGGCCGTGCTGCTCGCCGGCTGCGCCGTCGGGCCCGACTATCACCGGCCCGACACGTCGATCCCCGCCGCATACAAGGAAGCGCCGGCCGGCTGGAAGGTCGCGCAGCCCGCCGACCGCACCGACCGCGGCCCGTGGTGGGCGGTCTACGACGATCCGCAGCTCGATGCGCTGATCGGCAAGCTCAACGCTTCGAACCAGACCATCGCACAATCGGCGGCCGCGTACCGGCAGGCGCGCGCGCTCGTCACCGAGGCGCGCGCCGCGTATTTCCCGACCGTCGGGCTGACGGCGTCGGGCTCGCGCGCCCGGACGCCGCGCACGTCGGTGTCGTCGTCGAGTTTCGGCAGCGGCTCGTCCGGCTCGATCAACAACAGCTACAGCGTCGGCCTCGATGCGAGCTGGGAACCCGACCTGTGGGGCAAGGTGAGCCGTACCGTCAGCGCACAGCGCGCCGGCGAGGCCGCCGCCGCGGCCGATCTCGCAAACGCGCGGCTGTCGCAACAGGCGCTGCTCGCGCAGACCTATTTCCAGCTGCGCACGTCCGATGCGCTGCAGAAGCTGCTCGACGACACCGTGAAGTCGTACCAGAAATCGCTGACGCTCACGCAGAACCAGTACGCGCAGGGCGTCGCCGCGCGCGCGGACGTGATCCAGGCGCAGACGCAGCTGCAGAGCGCGCAGGCGGCGTCGATCGACAACGGCGTCGCACGCGCGCAGTACGAGCATGCGATCGCGACGCTGATCGGCGAACCGGCGTCCACCTTCTCGCTGCCGCCGAATCCGCTCGCGGCCGAGCCGCCGATCACGCCGGTCGACGTGCCGTCGGCGATCCTCGAGCGCCGGCCCGACATCGCGGCGGCCGAGCGCCGTGCGGCGGCCGCGAACGAGCAGATCGGCGTCGCGATCTCCGCGTTCTTCCCGACACTTACGCTGTCGGCCACCGGCGGCTTCCAGAGTTCGGTGTGGTCGCAGCTGTTCACGCTGCCGGCGCGCTTCTGGACGGTCGGCCCGCAGCTCGCGGCCACGCTGTTCGACGCAGGGCTGCGCGCCGCGCAGACCGACGCCGCGCGCGCGACCTACGACCAGGACGTCGCCGCGTACCGCCTCGCGGTGCTCACCGCGTTCCAGGACGTCGAGGACAACCTCGCGTCGCAGCGCATCCTCGCGCAGGAAATCGACGTGCAGCGGCAGGCCGTCGACAGTGCCGAGCACGCACTCTCGATCGTCACGAACCAGTACAAGGCCGGCACGGTCGCCTACCTGAACGTGCTGACTGCGCAAACCACCGCGTTCACCGCGCAGCAGAAGCTCGCGACGATCGCCGGGCAGCGGATGACGTCGTCGGTCGGGCTCGTGAAGGCGCTCGGCGGCGGCTGGAACGTATCGGAGATGGCGCGCGAGAACGGCGACATGGCGGCACCTGCGCCCGTGCCGGCGCCCGGTGCGGCCGCGCCCGCGGCCACCGCATCGTCGGCCACCGCATCGTCGGTCGCCGCGCCGCTCGCGCAGAAGTAGGAACGGAAGAGCGACGCGCGCGTCAGCGCTGCGCGTCGCCGAAAATCAGCGACACCTCGTTGTTCCCGATCGGGTGACCGAGCAGATTCAGCAGCCCCGCGAGGTTCGGCTGCTGCTCGGGCGCCGAATGCGCGGTGCCGCGGAACGATCCCTGGCCAGGGCCGAAGTTGCCGTGGCCGTCGAGGAACAGCGGGCCCTGCGTCGTCGACAGGTCGAGATCGGCGCCGGCCCCCTTCGCCTGCAACACCGCGCGGTACGAACCGAGCGGCTTCACGCGCGATACGCGCGAACTCATCGAGTCGATCGTCACCGTCAGCTGGCCGAACGCGTTGTTGCCGATCAGGCGCCAGTCGCTCCAGCCGAGCCGCACGTCGCCCTGCAGGTCGAGCGTGTTGAACGGCGTGCCGAGCCCGGCGAGCAGGGATGCGGGCACGGCCATCGTGCCCGCCGACAATACCGCGCCGCGCCACGTCGCATCGAGCGTGACCGCATCGGGCATCGCCTCGGTCTGCCGCATGCGCATCTGCACGCGCCCGGTCAGCAGCGGCCAGAAGCCCGTGGTCCATTCGACCCGGCCCGGCAGCAGCGTCGCCGCGCTCTGGTCGGCCCCTGGCGCGAGCATCAGCGTGCCCGAACCGTGCCACAGCGACCCGTCCGGATCGACGAGATTCACATGCCCGCCGGTCGCGCGCGCGAACTGCGGCGCGATCCACGCGGCCGGCGCGAGCGCGACGAGCGTCACCGCCGTCGCCAATCCACCCGCCAGTACCCACGGCAATGCGGTGGCGAGCCGCTTCATCCCCGGCCTCATCGGCCGGCCGCCACTTGCGTCATCCACTGCGTCATTTCTGCGTAGACGGTTGCATCACGGCCGTCAGGTCGACCTGGCCGTCGTCCTTCAGCGCGGTGGCATGCGCCTCGCCGACCTGCACCTTGAACTGCCGGCGCGCATCGTCGAGCCACTGCGTCCACGCCGGGAACGACACGTTCTTCATCTGGACCTGTACGCCGTTGCCGACGATCTGCACCTGCGCGCCCTGCAGCCCGTGATCGGACAGCGACGCGGTCAGCGCGTCCTTCAGCGCGAGGCCGGTCGGTGCCACGCCCTGCGCGGCGGCCGTCAGCGACTTCGCCTCGTTCGCCTGCGCGGTCATCTGCGCAAGCTCGCGGCGCATCGTCGGCAGCTCGCGCTGGATCCGCGCGCGGCCTTCCTGCGCGGGCGACCACAACACCGAATACGCGATCGCGACCGCCAGCACGGCGCCGCCCCAGCCGAGCAGCATCTTTTCGCGCTGGGAGCGCTCGCCCCAGAACTGGGCCAGCGTCTGGTTCAGTTGTTCCGTCTTCATGAGCGGCTCCGGATCGTCCATTTGCCCGTATTGCTGTCGACTTCGCCGGACAGTCCGTTACGCGCGAGGCGCTGCGTGAAATCGGGATCTACCTTGACCTCCGGCTTGAAGCCGACGTCGAGCCGCCGGTCGTGATAGTCGAGCGACGCGATGCCGTTCAGCGGCAGCGCGCCCATCGAACGCGACAGCCCGCTCGACAACGCGAGGAAATCGTTCGGCGACAGCTCGCCGGCCGCCAGGCGCAACTGGTCGAGCTGGCGCTGCATCTGCGCGGGCGGATCGAGCACCGTCGTCGTCTTCGGGAACGCGGACAGCAGCGTCTCGGTGATCTGCGCGGACAGCGCATCGCGCTCGCGCGACAGCTTCCACCAGTGCAGGTTCATCCCGATCACCGCCACGCCGAGCGTCGCCGCGGCAAGGGCGAGCGGCACGCGCAGGCGCTTCACCGTCGCGCGGTCGAAGCGCCACGGCTGCGATTCGAATTCGAACTGGCACAGGTCGAGCTTCTCGGTCAGCGCGCGGCGCGCGAACGCGTCGAACGACAGCGGTGCGGCGCCCGGCAACAACGGGCCGTCGGCACGGCCGACCGATGCCAGGCGAGGCTCCGCGCCGGGCTCGCCGAGTTCGTACAGTTCGACATCGCCGCCGCCCGCGAGCGCGGCCAGCGTGCCGGCTGCGCGC
>NZ_JAAGPP010000098.1:0-35708 GCF_017104975.1 Burkholderia sp. Ac-20344 | reverse complement strand
GTCGCGCGGTGCTTCGAGATCGGGCGCGGGCGGCGTCGCGCCGTCCGCATACGCATAGAAACCGCGCCCCGACTTGCGCCCGAGGAAGCCCGCGTTCACGAGTTCCTGCTGGATCAGCGACGGCGTGTAGCGCGGATCGTTGAAGTACGCGCGGAACACCGATTCGGTCACCGCGAAGTTCACGTCGTGGCCGATCAGGTCCATCAGCTCGAACGGCCCCATCCGGAAGCCGCCGGCCTCGCGCATCACCGCGTCGATCGATGCCGGCGCGCCGCCCTGCTCGTTCAGCACGCGCAGCGCCTCCGCGTAATACGGCCGCGCGACGCGGTTCACGATGAAGCCCGGCGTCGATTTCGCCATCACGGGCTGCTTGCCCCACGCGGCGGCCGTCGCAACCAGCGCCTGCGCGACTTCGGGCGCGGTCGCGAGCCCGCTAACCACCTCGACGAGCGCCATCAGCGGCGCCGGGTTGAAGAAATGCAGGCCGGCGACGCGCTGCGGCACACGCAGCCCGGCCGCGATCGACGTGATCGAGATCGACGACGTGTTGGTCGCCAGCAGGCACGCGTCGTCGACATGGCGCTCGAGCGTCGCGAAGATCTCGCGCTTCACGTCGAGCCGCTCGGCCGCCGCCTCGACGATCAGCGCGGCCCCCGCGAAGTCGGCCAGTTCACGCACCGCGCGAATCCGGGCGCCGGCCGCGTCGGCCTGGGCCGGTTCGAGCCGGCCTTTCTCCGCGAGCCGTGCGAACTGCGCGCGGATGCCGGCCAGCGCCTTGTCGCAAGCGGCTTCGTTCAGGTCGTACAGCAGCACCGTATGGCCAGCCGCGGCCGCAACCTGCGCAATGCCCGCGCCCATCGCGCCGGCGCCGATCACGCCGACGACGGCCGACGGCGCCAGCGCGCCCGAGTTCACCGAATGTGCAGAAGAAACAGCCATCGCTTGCGATCCGTCATGAAGTGGAAGTGCAAGCGATTATAAACCGACCGGTCGGTAGATTTATGTCAGGGCGAGCCCGAATTTGTCGTGCGAGAGACCGTTACGGAAACTGCAAAGACAAAAAAATTGAAGGTTCGGGGCACTTTTTGCAAACCGAAAGGTCAATGAAAGCGTTCGAATATGAGATAGTGACCCCCGAACGCCTGATAAAATTCGACAAATCACCGGATTTCAGAGGGAAACCGCGTGTCGCGTCGCCACCGCCGTCCATCGCCGGCCGCCCTTCCGGGGTCGGAACCGAGCCTCCGGCCCGCGCGTCGTCACATGGGCTTGCCTCGCCGTTTGCGGCCAGCCGCATCGAACCGTTTCATCCAGCGACGGGCTCCGGCCCGCCCGCGCCCCTCGCCGCCTCATGGCGGCGAACCCAGGGCAGCGCCGTTGCGTGCTGTCACCCTTCGGTTTCATCATCCTCGTTCGGCGGATAGTACGGCCGGGCTTCATCAACCCGTGACGGCGCGTCGCGCGCCGCCACTCGCATAAGGAAACCCTCCATGCCGCTCTCGTCCAACCAGCTCCCGCGCTGGACCCTCGTGGCCCCGCTTGCCGCATGGCTGGTCCTCGCGCTGTCGCGCGTCGTGCCGGCCGAAGGCCTCGTCATCGCAGTGTTCGCCGCCGCGCTCGCCGGCGCCGTGTTCGCCGCCGTCCACCATGCCGAAGTCGTCGCGCACCGCGTCGGCGAACCGTTCGGCACGCTCGTGCTCGCGGTCGCCGTGACCGTCATCGAAGTCGCGCTGATCGTGTCGGTGATGCTCGGCGCGGGCCCGGAGAAATCGGGCCTCGCACGCGACACCGTGTTCGCCGCCGTGATGATCATCTGCAACGGCATCGTCGGCATCTGCCTGCTGGTCGGCGCGTGGAAACACGGCGAACAGGACTTCCAGGGCCGCGGCGCAAGCAAGGCGCTCGCGGTGCTGGCGTCGCTGTCGGTGCTGTCGCTCGTGATGCCGAACTACCTGAACGCCGCACCGGGCCCGTTCTTCTCGAAATCGCAGCTCGCGTTCGCCGGTATGTCGTCGCTCGTGCTGTACGGCGCATTCGTGTTCGTGCAGACCGTGCGTCACCGCGACTACTTCCTCACCGCGCACGACAGCGCGAACGAATCGGTGCACGCGGCGCCGCCGAGCAGCCGCACCGCGCTGATCAGCCTGCTGCTGCTGTTCGCGAGCCTCGTCGCGGTCGTGCTGCTCGCGAAGCTGCTGTCGCCGGCGGTCGAGCATGCCGTGATGCAGCTCGGTGCGCCCGAAGCTGCGGTCGGTATCGTGATCGCCGCGCTCGTGCTGCTGCCGGAAGGGCTCGCGGCCGTCACAGCCGCGCGCGCGAATCGCCTGCAGACCAGCATGAACCTCGCGCTCGGTTCGGCGCTCGCGAGTATCGGGCTCACGATCCCGACCGTCGCGGCCGTGTTCATCTGGGTCGGCCAGCCGCTCACGCTCGGCATCGGCCCGATGGAAACCGTGCTGCTGGCGCTCACCCTGCTGGTCAGCACGCTGACGCTCAGCCAGGGACGCACGACGGTGCTGCACGGCGTCGTGCACCTGTCGCTGTTCGCCGCGTACCTGTTCCTGTCGATTACTCACTGACGCAGAAAAGCGCGCGGCCCGGCGGTTATGATCCGCCGGGCCGCGCGCAGTCTTTCAGGTCCCTTCACGCTCCTCCATTCACTTCACGCCGCCGCTAGCGCACCGGAATCACGAGATGCCTGCCAGGATCAGGTTCGGGTTGGCGAGGTTGTTGCGGCGTTGAATCTCGCGATGGCGCTGGCCGCTGCCGAGCTTGCTCGCGGCGATCATGTTCAGCGTGTCGCCCGCCTTCACCACGTCCGTGTGTTCGCCCGACGCGGCCGCGATCGTCACCGCCTGGTCGCTGACGAAGTACTTGTGCAGCAGGTCGAGATACTGCGGCGACTGCTTGAGTTTCGCGATCGCGACGCCGGAGATGACGATCGCCCACTTGATCGGCTTGACCTTGCCACTCCCCGAACTGCCGTTTGCTTCATTCGGAAGTTGCGACATGATTTTCTCCTTGAACCTCGAACCGAACTGCTTGCGTTGGCTCTTTCAAGCTCACTCGAAATGCTTCGGACTCCGGTGCCGCCGGGCGGTCGGGCAAGCCGGCGGCGCAATGCAAGGATGGGCGTGACGGGCGTCACGAGACGCCGGTGTAGGCGCCTTTCAGGATGCTGTGATCCGGGACGGCAGACGGCGCGGCGATGCGGCGGGCCGAACGCGCGCCGTTCATCGTCGCGGCTCGCGTGCGGACGGGAAAGTGTACCGATGGCGAAACAGCTTTCAACACGGCAAGGATTCGCAGGACTGCGACCTGTCGTGCCCGGTCAGGATTGCTTGCCATCGCATCGGCAAGCTTCCGGATCGAAAGCTTGTCACGCGTGGCATCGTACTGGCCGCCGGCTCAGAATCCGTAGAGCACGGCCGGGTTGTCGGCCAGAATCGTGCGGGTGACCGCGTCGTCCGCCGTGCAGTCGTCCAACCAGGCGAGCAGGCCCATGTCGTCAGGGACCGGCGACGCGTTCGGGTGCGGCCAGTTGCTGCCCCATACGCAACGCGCCGGATGATTGCGCGCCAGCACGGCGGCGAGACGCGCGACATCGTCGTAACCGGGTGCGCCCGAACGTGACGTCTCGTACGGCGCGGACAGCTTCACCCAGGCGTGGCCACGGTCGAGCAGGCGCCGCAGCGCGAGAAACGCCGGCGCGTCCGGCGCGACGGGCGTCAGGAACTTGCCCGTGTGATCGATCACGACACTTGCCTGTAGCGAGGACAGCAACGGCAAGACGTCGGGCAGCGTCCGGCCGTCGAGTTGCAGGTCGACATGCCAGCCAAGCGGCCCGATCCGCGCGGCCACCCGCTCCAGTTCGTCCCACCGCGCCAGGCCGCCCGCCAACATCATGAACCGGACGCCGCGCACGCCCGCCGCGTGCAACCGCGCCAGCTCGGCGTCCGGCACGTCGGCCGGCAACGTCGCGACGCCGCGCGCCTGCTGGCCGAACGCGGCCAGTGCGTCGAGCAGGCAACGGTTGTCGACACCATAGCCGGTCGGCTGCACGATCACGACGCGGGCGAGGCCAAGTGCCTGCTGCACCCGGCGATACGCATCCACCGGCGCATGCGGCGGACGGAACGTCGCCGTCGGCGCGAGCGGATACGCGTCGTCATAGATGTGGATGTGGCAATCGCACGCGTCGGCCGCGCGCCCGGCAGGCTCGTCGGGTCTCATCGCAAGCCCGGGCCGGTATCTGCCCGCGCCGTGCGCCAGCACGCCAGCCGCGTTGCGTGCACCGCGTTGACGGCGCCGCGCGGCACGCCTCCGTCGAGCAGCGCGGCGAGCTGATCGACCGTCTCCAGCGCCTGGTGCTCGACCGCGGGCAGCGTCAGGCCGCCGACATGCGGCGTTGCGATCACCCGCGGATGCGCGGCGAGCGCGGGCGTCGGCATCTGGTCCGCCGCGCGCCCGACGTCGAGTGCACAGCCTGCGAGCCGGCCGGTGTCGAGCGCGTCGGACAGCGCCCGCTCGTCGACCAGCTCACCGCGCGACGCGTTGATGAAATACGCGCCCGGCTTCATGGCTGCCAGCGCGCCCGCATCGATCAGGTTCGCGGTGGCCGGCGTCGCCGGCGCAAGGCACACGACGAAATCGGCGGCGTGCAACAGCGCCGCGAATTCGACCTGTTCGAGCATCGGCGCGTCGACGCGCACGTACGGATCGCTGACGAGCACGCGCATCCCGAGCGCCGTCGCGATCGGCGCAAGGTGGCGCGCGATCTGTCCGTAACCGATCAGGCCGAGCGTGCTGCCGCGCAATTCGCGGCCCATCTGCGGCACCGGTGGCGTCCCATGGTGGTAGGCCGACGCATAGCGGCCGATACCGCGCGCGAGATCGATCATCGCGCCGATCGTCCACTCGGCGACCGCCGGCGCAAAGCCGGGGCTCGCCTGCGTGACCAGCACGCCGAACGCGCTCGCCGCGTCGACATCGACGGTGCGGATATCGACCGCGCAACGCAGGAACGCCGCAAGTGCCGGCAGCCCGGCGAACAGCGCACGCGGCGCGGGCGTCTGCCGGTACGCGATCATCGCATCGCAACCCTGCGCGGCTGCGACCAGTTCGTCCGTGCCCAGTTCGCGATCGAGCGGGTTGCAAGTGACGTCCGCGATCGCCTGCAGCGCGCGCATCGCCTTCGCGCCGAAATAATGGTCGAGCATCCCCGACGGATGCGTGACGAAGACGCGCGTCATGCGGCGCCTCCGTGCGAATCGTCCGCTTGCGGCGGCGGCGCGACCGATGCGCGCTCGATGAGCGTCACGCCGGAGAACACGTGCGGCTCAGGCGCCGGCGGCGTGTCGCCATCCGGGCGCATCACGCGCCGCACCATTTCCGCGGCCATCTCGGTGACGGGCAGTTGCACCGTGGTCAGCGCCGGATTGGAAATCGCCGACAGGAAATGACCGTCCATTCCGACGACCGACACGTCGTCCGGCACGCGCAGGCCGCCGTCGCGCAACCCGGCCATCAGGCCCAGCGCGAACAGGTCGTTGACCGCGACGATGCCGGTCGGCCGCGCCGGATCGGCGGCAAGCGCGACGCCCAGCGCGCGCCCCACGTCGACGATCACGGCATCGCCGTACTCGTTCGCCGGCCCGCCGTCGAGCACCCGCGCGTGCGCATCGACGCCCGCGTCGCGCGCCGTCGCGAGAAAGCCGCGGATCTTGTCGCTGCGGCTCACGGTCATGCCGGCGACCGTCGCGAACGCGAGCCGCCGGTGTCCCGCGTCGACGAGACAACGCGTCGCGAGCCGCGCGGCGGCCTCGTTGTCGGCCGTGACGTGATCGACCTTCGACAGCTCGCCGGGCGTCGCACGCCGGTCGTAGCTCACGACCGTCATCCCGCGCTCGGCCGCACGTTCGAGGTGGCTTTCGTCGGCCAGCGACGAGATCACGATCACGCGCCGCACGCCATGCGCGAACAGGTCGTCGAAGAACGACGCCTCCTTCTGCGCGTCGCGATACGTATTGCCGATCAGCACGCGATGACCGTACCGTTCCTGCGCGCAGGCCTCGACCTCGCGCGCGATATAGCCGTACATCGGGTTCGCCATCGACGGCACCAGCAATCCGACGAGCGGCGTGTGCCCCGTCTTGAGCTGGCGCGCCAGCGTGCTGGGCCGGTACTGCAGCACTTCCATCGCGGCCTTCACGCGTTCGAGCGTTTCCTGCTTCATCTGGTCGGTGCGGCCGTTGAGCACGTTCGAAACCGTGCTGACCGAGACGGCCGCATGACGTGCCACGTCCTGAATCGTACTCATGTCGTCTTGCTGTAAAAGGCGGCTACAGGCCGAAACGGGCCGGCAGCCACAACGAAAACGCCGGCGCGAGAATCAGCGCCACGAGGGCGGCGACCAGCACCAGCAGATATTTCACCATCGGCCGCGCAACGTGCCGGACTTCGGTGCCCGTGATCGCGCAGGTCGTGAACAGCCCGAGTCCGACCGGCGGCGCGAACAGGCCCAGCCCCATCGCCACCACCACGACCGTGCCGAAATGCAGCGGGTTGATGCCGAGCTGCAGCGCGATCGGTGCAAGCAGCGGCCCGAAGATGATCAGCGCCGGCGCCCCCTCGAGCACCGCGCCGAACACGACCATGACCAGCGCCGCGAGCAGCAGGAACATCGTCGCACCGTACTGATGGGCGAACGCGGTCATTGTGCCCGAGACCAGCGCCGGGATTTGCTCGATCGACAGCGCGAACGACACGCTCGACGCCGCGGCGACGATGAACAGGATGCCGCCCGCCATCGACGCGGCACGCACGAACACACGCCCGACCGTCCGCCAGGTCAGTTCGCGAAACGCGAGCCAGCCCGCCACGAGCGCATAGACCACCGCGAACGCGGACACCTCGGTCGACGTCGCGATCCCCGACGTCACGCCCTTGCCGATCATCGCGACCATCGCCAGCGCGACCAGCGCGCCGCCCGCGAGCGGCAGCCACGCGCGGCGTTCCGTGAACACCGCCGACACGTCGATCTTGCGCCCGGTGATCACCGTGACCACCGCGAGCGACGCGGCCAGCACCGCGGCCGGCACGATGCCCGCGACGAACAGCCCGGCAATCGAGATGTTCGCGACGAAGCCCATGATGATCATGTTCACGCATGGCGGAATCGTCTCGGCCATCACCGCGCTGCACGCGAGCAGCGCGGCCGTTTCGTCGGGATCCTGGCGCGCACGGCGCACGGCCGGCATCACGACGCCGCCGACTGCCGCGATGTCGGCGAGCTTGGAGCCCGACACGCCGGAAAAGCAGGCCGTCGCGAGAATCACGATCAGCCCGAGCCCGCCGCGCACGCGCCCGAAGATCCGCAGCAGCAGTTCGACGAGCCGCGCGGACATGCCGTTCGATTCCATCAGCAGCCCGGCCAGCACGAAGAACGGCACGGCGAGCAGCACGAAGTGGTCGGCGCCGGCCATGACCTGCTGCGAGTAGACGAGCAGCGGCAGTGTCGGGTCGGCCAGGAAATACAGCAGCGCCGAGAACGCGAGCACGAAGCCGATCGGCACGCCCAGCACGAGCCCGCCGACGAAGCCGGCGGCCAGCAGCATGCCCGGCGCGATCGCGTGCGCCGGCACCAGCACGTTCCATCCGTACAGCGCCGCCGCGCATCCCGCACAGCACGCGAGCGTGGCGGCCACGCGGCGGCGCGGCGCGTCGAGCGCGTTGGCCAGCGCGAACACGGTCATGAACAGCGCGCCGAACATCATCGGGTACACGTTGATCCAGCCCGGCAGCCCGCCCGGCGTCAACTGGTCGTACGAATCGGCCAGCAACTGGCACGACGACACCAGCAGGTTCAGCGAGACGGCCGCGACGATCCAGTGGCCGATCTGCACGAGCGCGCCCTGCCAGCGCGCCGGGAGCCAGCCGCGAAACAGGTCGATGCCGACGTGCTGGCTGCGCCCGAGCACCGTCGCCGCACCGAAAAACACCAGCACGATCATCAACGCGCTCGCGACCTCCTCGGTCCAGTCGAGCGGGTCGTGCAGGAAATAACGGCACACGACCGAGACGAACACGACGAGCACATCGACGGCCAGCACCGCCGCGGACACGTATTCGATCGCGCGCAGCATCGCGTCCAGCACGCGCGCGACGCGGCGTGCCGGACGGCCGGCGCCAGGCGCCGCCACGGCGCCCGAAACGGAACAGGTCTCCATCGTTCAGCCCCGCGCGGCGGCAATCGCCGGAAACAACGGCGCGGTCGCCGGATACTGCGTGGCGAAGGCCGTATAGAGCCGGTCGTGCATCGTCTGCCGCAACGCCGTGCGTTCGGCCGGCGCCATCGGATGGAAGCGCATGCCGTGCTGCTTCAGCGTCTGCTCGGCCTGGTCGGCCTTCTGCGCGGCAATCGCGCGCTGCTGCGCGGTCGCGTCGGCCACCGCGCGATCGAACGCAGGGCGCAGGTTCGCCGGAATCCGGTCGAGCGCGCGCCGCCCCATCACGACCGTCATCGCGGCGAACACGTGATGCGATTGCCAGCACGATTTCACCACTTCGTCGAACTTGCTCGCGAGCACCGTGGCCGGGTCGTGCTCGAGCCCGTCGACGACGCCCGTCTGCACGGCCATGTACAGCTCGCCGAACGGAATCGGCGTCGGCACCGCCCCCATCGTCTTGAAGGTGTCCATGAACGCGGGCGTCGGCAGCACGCGCAGCTTCGTGCCCTTCAGCCCCTGCAGCGCGAGCACGGGCTGCTTCGTGAACACGCAGCGCCCGCCGAAATGCGAGCCCCAGGTCAGCACCGAGCAGCCCGCGCGCTTTTGCAGCAGCGCGTTCAGGCTTGCACCGACCGGGCCGTCAAGCACCTTCGCGACATGCGCATAGCTGTCGAACAGATAGCCGAGATCGAGCATCCCGAGTTCCGGCGCCACCGTTGCCCAGATCGACGAGCCCGCGATCATCATGTCGATCGCACCGATCTTCACCTGCTGCGCGACGTCGCTCTCCTTGCCGAGCTGGCTGTTCGGGAAATAGTCGACGCGAATCGCGTCGCCGACGCTCGCCTTCAGGTTCGCCGCCAGACGCTCGTACCACACGTAGTGCGCGGCGTTCTGGTCGGCCGGCATCGACGACGAGCAACGCAACGTCACCGCAGGCTGCGCGCGCGCCACGCCGGGCAAGCCGCCTGCGGCCGCGAGCGTGGCGACGGACGCCGTCTGCAGAAATCGCCGCCGGGTCAGGGTATTCATGGGCCGTCTCCTTTGCTTGTGCGCATCGCAGCGCAACTGTATCGATTTAGTGTATCGATACAGTAATACGACGACCGATGAATCGGGAATGAGGGTTTCCCCGTGTCGAGCGACAGGAAATACGGGCCGGAAATGCCCGAACCCGCTTCAGTGAAGGCGTTTCAAGGAGGTTGAAGTGTCAACGACTGTGTATCCCGCTGTCAGCGGGCCGCCCCGGTAATCGTCAGACAACCGACTTATCGACGCAAGGCAGGCGCGTACTGCGCCCCGCCTCCGTCATTCACGCGCGTCCGTCGTCCGCGCTTCCCGCCAGGAACCGTTCGACCATCGCGTTGAACACCGGCAGCGCCGGGTTGTCGCTGTCCGCGCGCCACGCCAGATACAGCTCGGCCGCCACGTCGGCGCCCGCCAGCGGCCGGAACACCACGCCGTCGACATGCAGTTCGCGCGCCGACGCCGGCACGAGTGCGGCGCCCAGCCCCGCGCGCACGAGACCGAGGATCGTATGGGTCTGCCCGACGTAATGCAGGTAGTTCGGCAGCCGTCCCGCGTTCGCGAACAGGCCCGAGATCAGGTCGTGGAAGTATTTCCCCTCGTTCGGCGAATACGCGATGAACGGCTGCCGGTCGAGATCGTCGGGGCCGATGCGTTCGCACGCGGCGAGCGGCGCACCCTCCGCGACCGCGACCAGCATCGGCTCGCGCTGCACGAGCCGGTATTCGAGCGGCTGGCGCGCGGCCCGCTGGCGCACGAAGCCCGCGTCGAGCATCCGCGACGCAAGCGCATCGATCTGCACCGTCGACACCATCTCGCGCAATTCGACGTCGACGTCCGGCAGCGCGTGCGCCGCATGCGCCAGCAGCATCGGGATCATCCGGTACGCGCTGACCGCCGTGAAGCCGAGCGTGATGCGCCCGGCGCCGCCATGCGCGACGCGCTGCGCGGCCTGCTCGGCCCGTGCGGAGAATTCGAGGATGTGCCGCGCGTCGCGCAGGAACCGCTCGCCGGCCGCGGTCAGGCTGACCTGCCGGCTGCTGCGTTCGAGCAGCGCGATGCCGAGCGCATGCTCGAGCAGCTGGATCTGCCGGCTGAGCGGCGGCTGGGTCATGAAGAGCCGCTTGGCCGCTCGGCCGAAATGCAGTTCCTCGGCCACGGCGACGAAGCAGCGAAGCTGGTGCAGTTCAATCATCCAAATCTTGAATCAATCGATAGTCTTTTGATGTTAGACGCATATCGATGCGATTTCTATACTCGGTTGCACCTGATGCGCGGCCCACGCCGCGCACGCCGACCGAGACCTTCATGACCATCGACATCCTGCTCACCCAGCCGCTTCCCGCCCCCATCGACGCCGAACTGTCCGCCCGTTACGCGGTGCACCGGCTGTATGCGGCCGAGCAACCGGACGCACTGCTCGATCGCGTGGCCGCGCGCATTCGCGGTGTCGTGACCGGCGGCGCGAACGGCCTGTCCGCCGCGCTGATGGACCGGCTGCCCGCGCTCGAGATCGTCGCGATCAGCGGCATCGGCACCGACGCCGTCGATCTCGACCGCGCGCGGGCGCGCGGCATCCACGTGACGACGACACCCGACGTGCTGACCGACGACGTCGCCGACATGGCGATGGGGCTGATCCTGATGACGCTGCGCGACCTCGGCGCCGGCGAGCGGATCGTGCGCGCCGGCCGCTGGGGCAAGACCGCCCAGCCGCTCGCGACGCAGGTGACCGGCAAGCGGCTCGGCATCGTCGGGCTCGGCCGCGTCGGGCGCGCGATCGCGCAGCGCGCGCAGGCGTTCCGGATGCCCGTCAGCTACTTCGGCCCGCGCGAGCATCTCGACAGCGGCTATCGCTTCGTACCCGACCTCGCCGCGCTCGCGCGCGACAGCGACGTGCTCGTGATCGCGGCATCGGCCGATCACGGCAACGTGCTCGTGACGGCCGACGTGCTCGCCGCGCTCGGCCCCAAAGGATTCCTGATCAATGTCGCACGCGGCAAGCTGGTCGACGAAACCGCGCTGATTCGCGCGCTCGCCGACGGCACGATCGCCGGCGCCGGCCTCGACGTGTTCGCGAACGAACCGCACGTGCCGGCCGCGTTGCTCGAACTCGACCGCGTCGTCGTGCAGCCGCACTGCGCGAGCGCGACCCGCGAAACGCGCGAAGAGATGGGCCGGATCGTGCTCGCCAACCTCGCCGCGTGCTTCGCCGGCCAGCGCCCGCCGACCAGCGTCACGCGCTGATCGCCACACGCCGCACGGCGGCCCCCGTTACAACACCAGATGCCTCCGTGCGACGGAGGCCAGGAGACACGCATGCCCAATCGATCCAGCGGCGCCGCCCTCGCCGCGTCGCCCGCCGCCTCTCGCACGATCGGCCGCGTCCGCTATGCGGTCCTCGCGCTGATCTTCGCAGTCACCGTCATCAACTATGCGGATCGCGCGACGATGTCGATCGCCGGCACCGGCGTCGCGCACGACCTCGGGCTGACGCCCGTGCAGCTCGGCATCGTCTTTTCCGCGTTCGCGTGGGCCTATGCGCTCGGCCAGATCCCCGGCGGCTGGCTGCTCGACCGCTTCGGCGCACGGCGCGTGTATGGCCTGAGCCTGCTGCTGTGGTCGTTCTTCACGATGCTGCAGGGCACGGTCGGCTGGTTCGCCGTGCAGGGCGCAGCCGCGACGCTCGCGCTGTTCGTCATGCGCTTCATGCTCGGCCTCGTCGAATCGCCGGCGTTCCCGGCCAACTCGAGAATCGTCGCGTGCTGGTTCCCGACCGCCGAACGCGGCACGGCATCGGCCCTGTTCAATTCCGCGCAGTACATGGCCGTCGTGCTGTTCACGCCCGCGATGGCCTGGCTTACGCATGCGCTCGGCTGGGAGCACGTGTTCCTGTGGATGGGGATGCTCGGCATCGCGCTCGCCGCGCTGTGGTTCGCGTGGTATCGCGAGCCGCACGGCCACCCGCGCGTGAGCGACGCGGAGCGCGACTACCTGCGCGCGCACGGCGCGCTCGTCGATCTCGAAGCGAACCGCGTGCGCCAGCGGCCGCGCGTGTCGTGGCACGACGTGTCGCAACTGTTCCGCCACCGGAACCTGTGGGCGATCTACATCGGCCAGTACTGCATCACGGCACTCACCTACTTCTTCATCACGTGGTTTCCGATCTACCTGATCAAGGGGCGCGGGATGACGATCATGGAGGCCGGCTGGGTCGCCGCGCTGCCGGCGATCTGCGGGTTCACGGGCGGCGTGCTCGGCGGCGTGCTGTCGGACTGGCTGATCCGGCGCGGCATGCATCCGTCGAAGGCGCGCAAGACGCCGTTCGTCGTGGGGATGGCGATGGCGACGCTGCTCGTGCTCGCAAACGGCGCGTCGTCGAACGCGGTCGTGATCGCGCTGATGACGATTGCATTCTTCGGCAAGGGGCTCGCGGCGGTCGGCTGGGCCGTGCTCGCCGACACGGCGCCGGAAGGGATGGTCGGCCTGAGCGGCGGCGTGTTCAACGGCCTCGGCAACATCGCCGGGATCGTCACGCCGCTCGTGATCGGCTATGTCGTCGCCAGCACCGGCTCGTTCGCCGGCGCATTGTGGTTCGTCGCCGCGCACGGGCTGCTCGGCATCGCCGCCTACGGATGGATCGCGGGACGCTTCGAGCGGATTCGCCTCGCGCCGCGCGCTTGAACATCGCCGCGGCACGTACGGTTCGCGCGGCGCGCGCCCGCGCGGATCGTCAGGCGCGCTTGCGGCCGCCCGGCGTCTGTTCGATGGTCAGCCGGTCGAGTTCGCGCAGGTCGTTCTCCAGCGCGGGCGTGAGCGTCGTGCGCAGGTGGTCGAGGAACGTGCGGATCTTCGCGTCGAGATAGCGGCGCGTCGCGTAGACGGCATACACGCTCACCGTCTGCAGCCGGTAGTCGGGCAGCACGCGGATCAGCCGCCCTTCGCGGATGTCGTCGAGCACCGTATACAGCGCGACGCACGCGATCCCGCGCCCGGCGCGCACCGCGACGCACAGCGCGTCCGGCACGTTGACCTGGAACGGCGCGGGCTGCAGCTCGTAGATGGTCTCCTCGCCATCGTTGCGCTCGAGCCGCCATTCGCCGGCCGGCGATGCGGGCGTATCGAGGCGCAGGCACACGTGGTTCGGCAATTCGCCGGGCGACTGCGGCGTGCCGTGGCGCGCCAGGTATTCGCGCGACGCGACGAGCACGCTGCAACTCGTGCCGCAGGTCTGCGCGACGTAGCCCGAATCGGGCAGTTGCGACGCCGTCACGATCGATACGTCATAGCCTTCCTCGACGAGATTCGGCATCCGCTGGGCGAGCGTCAGCTCGACCGACACGTCCGGGTTGTCCTCCTGGTAGCGGACGATCGACGACACGACATGACTCTGCCCGAGCCCCGTCATCGCATGGATGCGCATCTTGCCGCTCGGCCGCAGCAGTGCGTTGCGCGCCTCCGCGTTCGCATAGTCGATTTCCGCGAGGATCGATTTCGCGCGCTCGAAATAGCGTTCGCCGCTTTCGGTGAGGCCGAGGTGGCGCGTCGTGCGATGCAGCAGCCGCGTCTGTACGTGCGCTTCGAGGTTCGATACCGCGCGCGACACCTGCGCGGTGGTCGCGTCGATTTCCTTCGCGACCGCAGTAAAACTGCCGGCTTCGACAACGCGCACGAACAGGCGCATGTTTTCGAGCATGTCCATTGAATTGGCTTGGGGAGAGTCAGTGGGGAGGCGTCGGCAGCGCTCGCGTCAGGTAGGAAACGGAACGCAGCCGCGAACCACGTCGATTCGATCACCGTGCCGGGGGAAAGGCGGGAGAGCGGGCATCGCGTACGTGGTTGTGGCATGACGGGGGATTCAGTGGCCCGAATTGTACGCCGCTGCAGACAAATTTGCGCGATTGCCCGGCCCGAAAACTTTCATCGCATGAAAGGTTTTTGCAAGACACGCGCGCCGCGCACGTGCAACGGCGTGATGCAGCGCGACAATTTGTATCACAACGCGATATAATTCGCGACTTGTCGCTGCGCGCATCCGCGCTGTCACTATTCCCGCTTACCGTCCATGTCGTCAGGCTCCCCTTCGTCGCGCCGCTCGTTGCGGCAATGGCTGTGCAGCTTCATTCCCCATCCGATGTCGCTGGGCTGGCGCGAGCGCCTGCGCTCGTGCACGGGCGCGCTCGTCGGCATCGCGACGGTCGGCGCAACGATGCGGCTGCTGCCCGGCGTGCCGGGCCTCGTGCCGCTGCTCGTCGCGCCGATGGGTGCGTCGGCCGTGCTGCTGTTCGCGGTGCCGGCGAGCCCGCTCGCGCAGCCGTGGTCGATCATCGGCGGCAATCTCGTCGCGGCGACGGTCGGTGTCGCGTGCGCACAATGGATCGCCGATCCGATCATGGCCGCCGCGGTCGCGATCGCGTGCGCGATCGGCGGCATGTTCGTGCTGCGCTGCGTGCACCCGCCGTCGGGCGCCGTCGCGCTCACGGCCGTGGTCGGCGGCCCGGCGATCCATTCGCTCGGGTTCAGCTTCGTGCTGGAGCCGATCGCACTGCAATCGGCCATCCTGCTGTCGGCCGCGCTTGCGTATCACGCGCTGACCGGGCACCGCTACCCGCATGGCGGTGCGCGGCCCGAGGCGAAACCGCAGGCAGGCGGCGCCGCAGCGGCGCGCGTCGGCTTCACGCGCGGCGACCTCGACGCGGTGCTGAAGCGCCGCGGCGAATGGCTCGACGTCGATCCGGACGATCTCGAAGCGCTGCTGCGCGAAACCGAAATGCAGGCCTATACGCGCACGTTCGGCCAGCTCTCGTGCACCGACCTGATGACGAAGAACCCCATCGAAGTCGCGCCGTCGACGTCGGTGACGGCCGCGCTCACGCTGCTCGACCGCCACCGCGTGAAGGCGCTGCCCGTCGTCGACGGCGAAGGCCGCCTGACCGGCATCGTCACGCGCGCCGACCTCACGCGCCAGCGGCGCCGCCCGACCCCGCTGTGGCAACGGCTGTCCGCGCGGCTGCCGCAATCGTTCGGCGGCCAGCCGGCGAGCGTCGCCTCCGTGATGACGCGCGACGTCGCGTGCGTGCCGGAAACGATGCCGATCACCGCGCTCGTTCCGCTGTTTACGCATTCTGGCCACCACCACATTCCGGTCGTCGATGCATCGCGCCGGCTCGTCGGCATCATGACTCAGACGGATCTCGTCACGGGCCTCTATCGGCAGACGCAAATGCTCGAGGCCGCGTAACGCATGCAGTACACGTAGCGCCATGTAACGGCCGGGGCAACACAGAATGCACTCCATTCGCCACAATTCAGCCATTTATATCATGTTGTGATATATTTATCGCTACCGAAACCGACTGTCCGACCTCCATGAACGATACCCGACGCGCGCTGGCGAAAAGCGATTTCCAGCAACTGTCCGAGTTCCGCTACCAGATGCGCCGCTTCGAGCGCTTCTCCGAACGCGCCGCGCAAAGCGAAGGCGTGACGCCGCTGCAATACCTGCTGCTGCTGCACATCAAAGGCTACCCGCATCGCGAATGGGCGACCATCGGCGAACTCGCGGAACGCCTGCAGGCGCAGCATCACGGCGTCGTCGCGCTGGTCACGCGCTGCGAAGCGCTCGGCCTCGTGAAGCGCAAGACGAGCGAAGCGGATCGCCGGCAGGTCGAGGTCCACCTCGAGCCGGCCGGCGAGACGCTGCTCGCCCGCCTCGCGGCCATGCATCGCGCCGAGCTGAAGTCGCTCAAGGACGCCTTCCAGGTTCCCCAGATCGATTACTGACCCTTGCCTTTTCCACGCCGATGAACGCACCCCACAAACGCGATTTCGCGACCAACGACCGCCTGCCCAGGATCGCGTTGCTTGCCGCCGGGATCGGCCTGCTCAGCACGCTTGCCGCATTCGTGCTGTTGAGCCTGATCCACCTGTTCACGAACCTGTTCTTCTACCAGCAGTTCTCGTTCGTCGACCGCTCGCCCGCGAACAACACGCTCGGCGCGTGGGTGATCGTGATCCCGGTGATCGGCGGGCTGATCGTCGGGATGATGGCGCGCTTCGGTTCGGAAAAGATCCGCGGCCATGGCATTCCCGAAGCGATCGAGGCGATCCTGTTCGGCAAGAGCCGCATGTCGCCGAAGGTCGCGATCCTCAAGCCGCTGTCGTCCGGCGTCGTGATCGGCAGCGGCGGCCCGTTCGGCGCCGAAGGCCCGATCATCATGACGGGCGGCGCGCTCGGCTCGCTGATCGCGCAGTGCGTGCACGTGACCGCCGCCGAGCGCAAGACGCTGCTCGTCGCCGGTGCGGCCGCCGGCATGACGGCCGTGTTCGGCACGCCGGTTGCCGCCGTGCTGCTCGCGGTCGAGCTGCTGCTGTTCGAGTGGCGCCCGCGCAGTTTCCTGCCGGTCGCGCTCGCCTGCGCGGTGGCCGGTTTCGCCCGCGCGGTGTTCTTCGGCGTCGATCCGCTGTTTCCGCTGACGACGGCCGCGCCGACGCCCGTCGCGCTGCTGTCGTGCATCGTCGCGGGCCTGCTGTCGGGCCTGCTCGCGTGCGGCCTGTCGGCTGCGCTGTACCGCGTCGAGGACACCTTCGCGAAGCTTCCCGTGCACTGGATGTGGTGGCCCGCGCTCGGCGCGATCGCGATCGGCATCGGCGGCTGGCTCGAGCCGCGCGCGCTCGGCGTCGGCTACGACGTGATCGGCGACCTGCTTCATCAGCACATCGCATTGAAGATCGCGCTCGCGCTGCTGATCGTGAAAGCCGTGATGTGGGTGATCGCGCTCGGCTCGGGCACATCGGGCGGCGTGCTCGCCCCGCTGCTGATGCTCGGCGCCGGCCTCGGCACCGTGCTGTCGCCGATGCTGCCGGGCGGCGACCCGGCGCTGTGGCCGCTCGTGTGCATGGCCGCGACACTCGGTGCGACGCTCGGCGCCCCGCTGACCGCGATCGTGTTCGCGTTCGGCCTCACGCACGACGCCAACGCGCTGCTGCCGCTGCTCGCGGCGACGCTCGTCGCGCACGGCTTCTCGACCATCGTGATGAAACGCTCGATCATGACGGAAAAGATCGCACGCCGCGGCTATCACATCTATCGCGAATACGGCGTCGATCCGCTCGAGCGACACGACATCGGCGAAGTGATGACGTCGGCCGACCGGCTCGTCGCGATCGACGGCGCTGCGACGCTCGATACCGTCGAGTCGCAGTACTTCGGCGTGAAGCAGACTCACCGTGCGTACCCGGTCGTGCAGAACGGCCGCGTGCTCGGTCTCGTCGATCGTGCGACGCTCGATGCGCAGCGCACACTGGCCGCGGCCGATACGCCGATCTCGGGCGCGTTCGCCAACCGCGTGCCTGCTGTCGCTCAGGCGCACGAAACGTGCCGCGTCGTCGCGTCGCGACTCGCGATGCTCGGACTCGAGCGCCTGCCCGTGGTCGCCGACGAGCAATCGATGCGCATCACGGGCATCGTGTCGCGCAGCGACCTGATCAAGCCCGCGCTCCAGCACTTCGACGACGAACAGAAGCGCGAGCGCTTCCGCCCTGTCGTCCCGGCCAACCTGCGCGACATCGGCACGCGCAAGGCCGGCTGACCCACTGCGCTGCGCGGCATCCTCGCCGCGCACGAGCCGCTCGCGTCACCTCTTCCGCACGACGCGGCACGCCCCTCGCATGCTGCATCGCATTCCGCCGCTTTCCGTGTTTAAAGTTGGTTAACAATTCGACCGACGAAAGTTTGTCATCATGATGCTCATGCGACGGGGCCATCAATCAGCCATTCCACTTCGCGATCAAATAAAGAGTCGCGGCACGGCATGCAGACACATGCCGCTCGCCGCGACCGTCACGTCACCACACGACCAGGCAGCGCGCCGACCTCGCAACGCATGGCGTCGTGCCGCACACGATGCATGCCGTGCCGCAGCAAAGTGCACAGCATCGGAGCTTTCATTTGGCAAGCGCGCTAACAACTTGTTTCGGAATAGCCGGAACCGTGCTTGCCCGATGCGATCTCACTGTTACGCAGTCCTGCTGCGCATCCCACTCAATCAATCACGACTCGAGGGAGATAACGTGAACGCGAAATACTTACCGCTCATCGCATTGACCGTGGCATTTTCTGCTCATGCAGCGGATTCTGCCCTGCAGAACGTGGGACAAAGCCAAAAGCCCGCCGACCAAGTGGCACAGTGCATCGCCAAGACGTGGGCCGACAAGTCGCAGCAACAAGTGACGTCGCAGTATGAACTGGCAAACGGCCTCGCCATGGCCGTGTATGCGCCGGGCCAGCAGCCGCCGAACGGCGCTGCCGCAGTAGTCCGCCCGGCAAACGCCGGCAACGCGAAGACCTGGGTCGGTTTCCGCGGCGGCGATGCGTCGTCGGCCGGCGACATCAACGCCTGCCTGTAACGAGAACAGGCGCTTCGGATGGCCTTGCGCCATCCGCTTGCGACAAGCCCCGCTTCGGCGGGGCTTTTCTTTTGCTGCGCGTGCGTGTTACAGGTAGCTGCAGACGTAGTCGAGCGTCTCGAGCACTTCGATGTCGAAGCGGCTCTTGCCCGGCACCGAGAACGATTCGCCGGCACCGTAGGTCTGCCATTCGCTGCTGCCGTCGAGCTTCACGCGGCACTTGCCGGCCTGCACTTCCATCAATTCGGGCGCGTCCGTGCCGAAGTTGAGCGCGCACGGCAGGATCACGCCGAGCGTCTTGCGCGTGCCGTCCGGGAAGAGCACGGTATGCGACACGCACTTGCCGTCGAAATAGACGTTTGCGCGCTTGACGACCGATACGTTGTCGAATTGGGTTGCACTGGTCATGTGATGCCTCTGCTTGCTGGATGCCGAATGGCGATATGTGGTTGGGGGCCGGCCGGAGCAGCGGGCCGGCCGCTATGATACCGGCTCGCGCGGCATCCGCCGGAATGGCATGCCCGCTGCGCATGCCGCGTGCCCGCCAGACGACGGCAACGCCATCCACCTTATCGTCAGGATTACGATGCAATGACAGGCGCCAACCTCGGGTGCCGGTTCACCGCAGCCCCTTGCGCCGTGCGGAATCGCGCAGGCAGTCGAGCAGCATCGCCGCGGCCGGCGTCAGCGGGCTGTCGCGACGCGTGATGACCTGCACCGAGACGCCCGGCAAGCGCTCGCGAATCGGCAGCACCGCGAGCTGGTCGCGCGCCCACTCGCCCTGCAGCAGTTGCTCGGGCATCGACGCAATCAGGTCGCAACCGGTCATCAGGCTGTGCGCGAGCCCGAAGCTCGGGCATTCGACGACGCGCGCCGGCACCGGCAGCCCGTACGCGACGAACGAGTTGAACAGCACCTGCGTCGAGCTTTCCGGCGACGGGTTCATCAGCCAGTCGGCCTCGACGAGATCGGCGAGCGAGGTGGCCGACGCAAGCGGATGCCCCTTGCGGGCGACGATCAGCGATCGGCTCGCATAGAGCTCCGCGTGATCGAATTCGGCCGCCAGCAGTTCGGGCACGACGACGGCCACCGCGAAATCGAGCGAGCCGTCGTGCAGGCGCGGCAGCGCCACGCCCGGAAACCCTTCGATCAGGTTGACGCGCGCCACCGGGAAGCGGCGCCGGAACGCGCGAAACGCATCGGGCAGGATCGTCACCGCGGCCGCCGGCGTGATTGCGGCCGCGACGGAGCCCGTCATCGCGCCCTGCGCCTGCTCGATGTCGTCGCGGGCGCGCTGCATTTCGGCGACGATCAGCCGCGCGCGCACCTGCAACTGCTGGCCGAACCCGGTGAGCTGCACGCCGCGCGCGGTGCGCACGACGAGCGAGACGCCGAGCGCGATCTCCAGCTCCTTGACCGCCTTCGTCAGCGCCGCCGGCGAGACGTTCAGGCGCCGCGCGGCCGCACGAATGCTCCCCTCTTCCGCGACGGTGACGAACGCTTTCAGCTGATGGTATTTCATGGCGGCAATGCGTGATCCGTGGAAACCCTGTGCTGCGCGGCACACGCCGGCTCAGGGTATTCCCGAGCGGCAACCGGTGGTGAGCACCAAAGCAATTTATCAGCTTCTGGTACGCAAAAGAAATTTATATCCTTGCTCGTCATATGTGCGTCAAACGCCCCACCTGCCCCACAGGAGACTCCATGCTGCAAGCCGTGAACCCCGTCATCCCCGGCATCGCCGCGATCACACCCGAGCTCGTCGAGGTGCGCCGCCGCATCCACGCTCACCCCGAGCTCGCGTTCGAGGAAACGCTCACGAGCGATCTCGTCGCCGAACTGCTCACCGGCTGGGGTTATGACGTGCATCGCGGCATCGGCAAGACGGGCGTGGTCGGCGTGCTGCGTGAAGGGCAAGGCACGCGCACGGTCGGGCTGCGCGCCGACATGGACGCACTGCCGCTCGCGGAGGCCACGGGCCTGCCGTATGCGAGCCGCCATGCGAACAAGATGCACGCATGCGGCCACGACGGCCACACCGCGATGCTACTGTGCGCGGCGCGCCACCTCGCGGCCACGCGCCAGTTCTCCGGCACGCTGAACCTGATCTTCCAGCCGGCCGAGGAAAACTTCGGCGGCGCGAAGGCGATGATGGACGACGGCCTGTTCGACCGCTTCCCGTGCGACGCGATCTTCGCGATCCACAACATGCCGGGCCGCGCGGCCGGCGACATGGCGTTCCGCACCGGCGCCGCGATGGCGTCGGCCGACCGCGTGACGATCACGCTGCGCGGGGTCGGCGGCCACGGCGCGATGCCGCATTTCGCGCGCGATCCGATGTCGGCCGCGGGCAGCATCATGGTCGCGCTGCAGACGATCGTCGCGCGCGAGGTCGATGCGCAGCATGCGGCCGTGATCACGGTCGGCAGCGTGCAGGCCGGCGAGACGTTCAACATCATTCCCGAAGCCGTCACGATGAAGCTGTCGGTGCGCGCGCTGAACGCCGACGTGCGTGCGCTGCTCGCGCGCCGCATCGAAGCGCTCGCGAAAGGCCAGGCGGAAAGCTTCGGCGTGACGGCCGAAGTCGACTACGACTACGGCTACCCGGTGCTCGTCAATCATGCGGAGCCGACCGCGTTCGCGGCCGACATCGCGCGCCAGATGCTCGGCGCCGAACGCGTCGAAACCGACTCGGCACCGCTGATGGGCAGCGAGGATTTCGCGTTCATGCTCGAAGCGCGACCCGGCTGCTATGCGTTCATCGGCAACGGGATCGGCAGCAAGGGCGGCTGCATGGTGCACAACCCCGGCTACGACTTCAACGACGACATCCTCGCGATCGGCGCGAGCTACTGGGTTCGCCTTGCCGAAGCCTGGCTCGCGGCCTGACGGTCCTTCATCCCATCGTTTCGCGCCCACCGGGGGAACCCCACATGGAAACGTCCGCCCTTTCGTTCGCCGGCACGCCGGCCGATGCGCGCGCCGCCGCGAAGAAACGCCGGCTGATCGCGGCCGCCGCCGTCGGCAACGCGCTCGAGTTCTACGACTTCACGGTCTACAGCTTCTTCGCAATCCTGATCGGCAAGCTGTTCTTTCCCGTCCATTCGTCGTTCGGGCAATTGATGCTCGCGGTCGCGAGCTTCGGCGTCGGCTTCGTCACGCGTCCGCTCGGCGGGCTCGTGATCGGCATGTATGCCGACCGTGCCGGCCGCAAGAAGGCGATGATCCTCACGCTGCTGCTGATGGCGCTCGGCACCGCGACGATCGCTGTCGCGCCGACCTACGCGCAGATCGGCCTCGCCGGGCCGCTGCTGCTCGTGCTCGCGCGCCTGCTGCAAGGGTTCGCGTCGGGCGGCGAAGTCGGCGCATCGACGACGCTGCTGCTCGAACAGGCGCCGCAGCACCGTCGCGGCTTCTACGCGTCGTTCCAGTTCTCGAGCCAGGGGCTCGCCGCGCTCGCCGGTGCGCTGACCGGCGTCGCGCTGACGTCGACGCTGAATGCCGCGCAGCTCGAAAGCTGGGGCTGGCGCGTGCCGTTCCTCATCGGCACGCTGTTCGTGCCGCTCGGCTACTGGCTGCGCCGCACCGTCGAGGAAGTGCCGGCTGCCGCGCCTGCCGCCGCGCACGACGAGCCGGTTGCATCGCTGCCGCTCGCCGACGTGCTGCGCCATCACGGCAAGGCCGTGTTCGCGGGCCTCGGCGTGACGATCGGCGGCACGTCGATCCACTACATCATCGTGTTCTACATGGCGATCTACGGCGTGCAGGTGCTGCACCTGCCGACCTGGCTGTCGATGACGGCCGGCTGCGTCGCCGGCGCGATCCTGATGCTCGTAACGCCGATCGGCGGCCACCTGTCCGACGTCTACGGGCGCAACCGGATCGTCTGGTGGACGCGCATCGTGCTGATGGCCGCGATCTACCCGGCGTTCATCGCGCTGAACCGCTGGCCGGGCGCCGCATCGCTGCTGTCGATCATCGCCGCGCTGTCGATCGTGCATGCGATCAACATCGGCGCGACGGGCGCGATGCTCGGCGAACTGTTCCCGCGTGCGGTGCGCGCGACCGGCGGTGCGCTCGTGTACAGCATCGGCGTCGCGATCTTCGGCGGCTTCGCGCAGTTCTTCGTCACGTGGCTGATCGCGGCGACCGGCAATCCGAATGCACCCGCGTGGTACGCGATCGGGTGTGGTGCGATGACGCTGCTTGCCGTGCGCTGCATGGATGAAAAGGCCGGGAAGGCGCTCGACTGACCGGTGGCCGATGCACGATGCGCGATTGACGTGGTGCGCGCGCATCGTGCATGATCGCTCCATGCGCCACACCACGCCCACCTCCTCGACCACGACGCGCACGACCGCCTTCGGCGGGCTCGTGCGGCAAGTGCGCGCAAGGTCGTAGCGCATCCCTCACAGGCCCCGCCGGTTCCGGACGGGGTCTTGTCGTTTCTCCGTCCGTATCGGTCACTCAGGAGAAACGTCATGCCCGAAGTCACTTCCCCGAAACGCGCACTGCTCGTCGTCGACATGCAGGTCGGCCTGTTTCACGGCCCCGAGCGTCCATACGACGGCGAACGCGTGCTCGCGAACATCAACCGGTTGATCGGTCGCGCGCATGAAGCCGGTGCGCCGGTGTTCGCCGTCCGGCACACCGGGCCCGCCGGCTCGCCGATTGCGCCCGGTACGCCGTTGACCGCGCTGCTGCCCGAGCTCGCGATCGACACGGCGCGCGACATCGTGTTCGACAAGGCGCAGTCGAGCTGCTTCGCGGGCACGCGGCTCGCCGAATGGCTGCGCGAGGCCGGCATCGGCGAGATCGTCATCGCGGGAATGAAGACCCAGTACTGCGTCGATACGGCGTGCCGTGCTGCGGCCGATCTCGGCTTTCGCGCGGTGCTCGTGACCGACGCGCACACCTGCATGGATACGCCCGAGCTGCCGGCCGAGCGGATCGTCGCGCATCACAACGCGACGCTTGGGGGCCCGTTTGCGACGTTGACCACGACCGACGCGTGCGGGTTCTGATGAACGACAGTCATCGCCAGACGCAAGCCGAACCTAGTTGAGTTCGAGAGTGCCCTGAACACGGGTTCGAATCGACAACGTCACGGGGAAAACGGCCCTTTTCCCCGTCGCCGCGCAGTTCCCCTCCCACCTGCACGGCGCGCTTAATGCAGCGGTTTTCATGCACGCACCGCTTTCCGCTCAGGCCCTTGTGGCTTGGGCCTCCGGCCGATTTGGCGTGCAAGAAAATTATGCGTTTTCATGCACAATCATGCACTTTTATGCAGTCTCGCCGACAATCGCATTTTCGTGCCGACCTATCGGGCTGTGGATAACTCTGATGATGAATCGGCTACGATGACCGCTGGACAGTACAACGCGCGTCGTGAACCGTAGAGACCTTACGACGCTGGATATGCACGACAAGCTACGCGGCTACTACGAACAGGAACTGGCAAGGCTAGAGGACCAGTTCGCGACCTTCTCCGGGGACTATCCGAAGATCGCCGCCCGTTTCGGCTTTACAGGCGGGCAGACGGACGACCTACACGTCCAGCGAATGATGCAGGCGTTCGCGTTGATTGCGGCCGAAATCCGGGCCAACCTGGACGACGGTGCGCCGAAGTTCACCGAAGCGCTGCTACACGTCTTGCACCCGCACTATCTGCGGCCGTTCCCGGCATGCTCGATAGCTCGTCTCGATCCGACCAAGGATTTGCCGGACAAGCCGGTTGTCTTGCCGCGTGGGATGGAACTGACGTCGCGCGGCGGCGAAGTGCGCTTTCGAACCGCCTATGACGTCACGCTTGCGCCGATCCGCATCGCACGCGCTCGATTCTCCCGCAGCACCGTCGCACCGGCACACGTGGCCTTGCCGCCTAACACAACCAGCATCATTTCTATCACCATCGAGTCGGCCGCCGCCGCGCCGCTCGGAGCGGTTTCGCCCGACGTGCTGCGCGTCCACCTTGCCGGCGCGCACCAAACCGTCGTGGCGCTGCTGGATACGGTCCTGCTGCGTGTCCGGGGTGCATTTGTTGAAGCGAACGACAGCGAGCGCTGGATACCCATTGCGGGGATACCGGTCAAACCAGTCGGGTTCGGCCCGGCCGACATGCTGCTGCCGCCGTCTCAAACCTCACCGTTCGTTCAACCGCTGCTCGAACACGTCGGATTTCCAGACAAGTTCGATTTCCTCGACGTTCATTTACACCGATGTCTTCAGCCCGACCAAATGGACCGTGCGCGGCGCATCACCCTGCATCTCGCAATTGACGGCGTGCACGCCGATTCGCGCATCGCGCAGGCACTCACGCCGCTATCGGCGGACAACCTCCGGTTGTTCTGTACGCCAATCGTGAACCTGTTTGCACACATGGGCGTCAAGTCGTCGCGCGGCGAAATCGTCGCGGACTATCCCCTTGTGCCCAAGCCGGGCCGACCGGACATGCGCGGCATCTATTCAATTGACGCGGTTCGCGATACGTCGGATGGGACCGTTATTCCGCCGCTGGATGCGTGGGGAGTCGGAACCGGCGAGCAGTTCTGGATCGCGCGTCACGCTCCCTACGCGGCAATCCATCATCCCGGACGTGAAACGTCGCTCGTGCTACTGCGCGCGGATGGGACAGCGGCAGCAAAGATGCCGCTGCAATTGAGCACCGACCTCACGTGTACGAATCGCGACTGGCCTTCGCGGATGCGGATCGGTTCCCTCAAGGGCGATCTCAAAAACGAAAGCGATCAGGTGCCTTGCAGGATTACGCTGTTGAAACAGCCAACGTCGACTTATAGTGCGTCCCGTGAGTCGGAAGCGCAGTGGCGCGTGATCGCGCTGACGACGGCCAACCTGACGCAGTTGACACGTGAGGGGTGGCCGGACTTCGTGAAGCTCATGCGCCAGCTTGCGCCGAGCGATCGACGCGCCGAGCACGTCGGAGCGATTTCGTTCGTCAAGCGAAACGTCGTCGAGCGATTACTCGCGATTAAGCCACATTCAGCCCTTGTGAGAGGCTTCGAAATTGTGATGGCGGCGGACGAGGACGCGTTCATCGAAAACAGCATGGGCGCGCTGATCCTTCTGCTCGACCTCTACCTGTCGCGCTACGCGCCCGCCAACAGCTTTACGCAGCTCGTCGTGCTGTCGAAGAACGACGGTTCCCTGATCGTGCGGTGCCCGATGCGGCCGGGCATCGCGCCTCTGTTGTAGAGTTACACGAGGCTCGAAATCAGGTGACAACCGCATGTCGCGCGATGGCCGTGTCGCGCGATCGGAATGCCGTTGTCCTTCATCGATTCGTCGCCTTCCTCGATGATGTTCGGTGACACGTCGGGATGCTGTGGACACGATACGCGGTCGCCTTTGCGCGCAACGTAGCGGCCGTCGAATTTCATGGTCGATGAGCCCGTTTCGACTTTGCCGCCGTGATCAGTGGCGTCGCCAATTCTAATCACATTAATCACTTGAATTCCCCACACCCGCATCACCCATCCAATTAAATTCCCAAAGTCACTTGCATATAGTCAAATCTTCGCACTTGACCCATTTAATTATGATGCCACGCCGCCTCGAAAGATATTTGACAAGATACCAAAGACCGTTTTCGCTATTAAACTCAATAAGCTGAACCCCATCTCCTTTCAGCAAATACATTTTCGTCGCTGAAGAATCAGAATGATCGTCGTACAACCTTGCCTTATTCGCAGCCACCGTCGTAGTTACCGGCACACGTTGCGCATAATTCTGCTGATTGGTAACGATTATTTTTTGGGAAACCCTCCCATCCACGTACACAGAACGGGAAATCTCATCGCACCCAACACACGCATCACTTATTGCAATTTGATATTTTCTATTTTTTATCTTATAAATATCTTCATATTGCTTCGCATCAAGTCGATACGAACTAATCAAACTATCCCCATCGATTCTAAAATTGCATATATCTCGATCCGAGAATTTCAAGGCAGAAAATCTGCGCGATGCACGGTCATATGAAAAAAATTTCGAGCATCTGTCGCCTCCACCACTCGTGGCAGCAATTTCCTTATTTCCATCCTTATAAATATCAACAACAACCAAATTCTCGTAACCGTCATCAATAGCCTTCTTAAGATCGCCAGTCGGCTCAATTTCTTTGCAAGCTGAAGAATCACTACAATCACGGATTTTTCCCGCCTTATCTATTGAAAGATCATTAGCATAAGTCGCAGCAGAAGCAACTGATACGGTGACCACCGTAATCGTAAAAATCAACCCAAATTTAAGCAATGCATCTCTTTTAAAAATTCTCACGCCAACCCCCACTCCTTCTTGATTCGATCAAAAAGCTCCTGACGGGTCTGTTTATCCGCGATCGACCGAAAAACGCCCGGGGCCCGCCGCGCAGAGCGCGATCAGGCCGCCGGCGATCGCGATGTTCTTGTAGGTCTGACGCAGTTGACGCGCGAGGGATGGCCGGACTTCGTGAAACTCATGCGCCAGCTTGCGCCGAACGACCGACGCGCCGAACACATAGAGGCGATTTCGTTTGTAAAACGAAACATCGTTGAGCGTCTGCTGACAATCAAGCAACATTCGGTACTTGTGAGAGGCTTCGAAATCGTGACGGCGGCGGACGAGAACGCGTTCATCGAAAACAGCATGGGCACGCTGATCCTGCTGCTCGACCTGTAACTGTCGCGCTACGCGCCCGTCAACAGCTTCACCCAGTTCGTCGTCCTGTCGAAGAACGACGGCTCCGTGATCGTGCGTTGTCCAATGCGGACTGGCCTCGTGCCGTTGTTCTAGCGTTACATGAGGCTCGAAATCAGGTGACAGCCGCATGTTGCTCGATGGCCGTGTCGCGCAATCGGAATGCTGTTGTCCTTCATCGATTCATCGCCTTCCTCGATGAGGTTCGGTGACACGTCGGGATGCTGCGGACACGACACGCGATCGCCCTTACGAGCGACGTAACGGCCATCGAATTTCATGGTCGATGATCCAGTTTCAACTTTACCGCCGTGGTCAGTGCCGTCACCAACTCGAATTAGATTCATCATATTTTAAAGTGTTGAAAAATAAATTACTTCATCCTATCTAAGACCCGAGGGGGGATTTTTGCGGAGATCCCTTTTTCATTCATTTGGCGCCTATACTCACGATACTCCGGAGCCGCCAATTCTTTGGCGTCAATATCCCAATATGCATCAGCCAAATTCAATCTAGCCACGGTTCGGTTTGGGAATTTTTTCACCAAAAACTGCAACACCTCCACAGCATCACCACTTCTTTTATATTTCCCCAAATAAAATGCCAAATTATTGATGTCTTCAACATTGCCGGCATCGATATACGATCCAAGCTCAGCCACACGAAAATCCGGCATTTCGGCGATATACCTCTCTAGCGACGACTGTTGCTGGGCAGCCTTTTTAAAATCATCCAATTCACTGCGAATTTCGCTCCGCACTTGATCCTTCGATTTGTACGTCAGTGAGTCGTTTTTTCCTATAGTCGCACATCCATTTACCCGCAAAACTTCCTCTACTGGCACCACCGCCCCAGATGTAATATCAGATTTTTCACCATTAACTTGACGGATCAAGCACCAATTTTTTTCGCTGACACTCCACTTGTAAATGTAGCGATATATTTGCCCTCCTTGACTGGAGCAACTTCCATCAACAGCCAATAGGTTTGTATGCGGAACAATATAGATACCCATCATGCTGCACTCATCGAAACCCTCAACCCTATACGAAAGTGATCGCCGCAAAGAAGGTGAGTAATATTGAATATTCAACCCATTATGCGCAGCTTCGGATGTGAAAATTCCGGGCTTTCCGACTCCTTCAAAGTCGCCAACTATTTTATTCTCGCTAGATAGCGCCCAAGAAGAGGGGGCACACATGGCCAACGCACAGAAAAATAGAATGCTCAATACGTTTTTTTGTTTCATGATTCAACCTTTCAGCCAGTCTCGACTTTGCCGCCGTGATCAGTAGAATAGCCGACTCGAATGAAATTAATGGACATATCTTCACCTTACCCCCGGGTACCCGAGTTTTCCGCAACAGAAATTCCACCTAATTCCCATAATTTCAATACCTCTACCTAACGCCATTCAATTTCAGCACTTTCTTAATTGACGCAGCATCTTTGAATGGATACTTAACTCTTGATCCATTTCTATCATAACCGTCCCATCCCGACGAAAAAAGACCATCCACCGCACTATCCCTGACGATGGCCGCCTGCCCACTTAGTTGCTGGCGCTTGTAAGAAAAAACCTCATAGAAATCGCCAACGTAATCTGACGCACTCGAATTTGCCGCCCACTTCACGAGAACAACAATATACCGTTGACGCCAAAACAATACAGTTACCACGCTCGGACTACTTCCATTGATCGCGTATTTATCAAAATCACCAACCTCTCCATCTCGACAAATCCACTTTGCCAATATATAAAACGGCGGCGCACTTAGAGGGTCATTTGGCAGAGGATGAAACTCTTTAGAAAAAGTCACATCACATCCATTTTTAATGAAATTGGCCGGAATATCATCAGGCGAAGCGCCAGTTTCCGCCGCCAGCACTGGCAAGCAAATCAGGCCAATTACAATTGACACCATACCAAGTATTTTTCTCACCACCCATTTCCCTCAGTTAACGAAGAATCCCATTCCTGCCTGCATGGCTGATTTCCTCGATTGAGTTGCTCAAACGCTCGCTTGGCAGTTGCCTTCCTTTGATCAAAATCCAAGAGCGCCAGATTAATTAACTTTGTAACGCCTGTGGCATTATTTTCATCCGCCGGTGTATTTATATGCCGTGTACTCCAAAACCATGCGGACGAATCGGCAGCAACGACCGGATCGTTGAGCATCTGCTCGCGATCAAGCCGCATTCGGTACTTGTGAGAGGCTTCGAAATCGTGATGGCGGCGGACGAGAACGCGTTCATCGAAAACAGCATGGGCACGCTGATTCTGCTGCTCGACCTGTACCTGTCGCGCTACGCGCCCGCCAACAGCTTCACCCAGCTCGTCGTCCTGTCGAAGAACGACGGCTCCGTGATCGTGCGCTGTCCGATGCGGACTGGCATCGTGCCGGTGCTATAGCGCTACGCGAGACTCGAAATCAGGTGGCAGCCGCACGTCGCTCGGTGGCCGTGTCGCGCAATCGGAATGCCGTTGTCCTTCATCGATTCATCGCCGTCCTCGATAAGGTTCGGCGATACGTCGGGATGCTGCGGACACGACACGCGATCGCCCTTGCGAGCGACATAGCAGCCATCGAATTTCATGGTCGATGATCCAGTTTCAACTTTACCGCCGTGGTCGGTGTCGTCGCCGATTCGAATTAAATTCATCACGATTCACTCCAAAACAACTAACCACGATTTAATTATTATTAATGCAATAATTAACATCCTCGCATTTCAACCATTTTTCAAGAACCATACCTTTCCTTGTAACATATCGAAATTTAATGAATCCATTTTTAGCATCCCCGAGCGCCCTCACTTTATCACCGTCTATCAAGTACGCCTTTCCCGCCGCTTGGGAAGATGGTTGGTCATACAGATACGCACGCTTGACAGCGACAACAAGTTCCTTTTCTCCCGTTCGATCTACCACCTCCACCCAAGAGGGGGCCATCTTTTTTGCAAGCAATCGCAAATTATTTTTCTCAGAATCATCAACCTCAGCGAAATAATTGTGATTGCTCTTTTTGATAAGAATTTCATCCTTCATGAAATCAATATCCTCGCCACGATCGATTGCATAAATAACATCATAGCAATATGGATCTTTTCTGTCCGACGGTCTTTTATCCAACAACACGAATGCGCTTCGCTCAACCATCCTTGGATCAGCCGGCTTACACATCGAATGCGACGCCATAATATCGGGTACAGTCGGATTTGATGATTTTGAAAAGAACGAGCGCGGAAAATAACGCCCCACCTGCAATTCAACCACGGCCCCAGCGTGACTAACAAACCAGTTCTCGTTACTTTGCTCGGAGCAATTGCAAGAGCACGACATCAATGTCCAGTCACTTTTTTTGTTCCATGATATTTGCATCGATGAGTTTGGGCACAGATTTTTCGCCTCCAAACTATCTTTTGGCACAATCGTTGAGCATTCATCTCCCGGACCACACTTAATCACGCCGTCTTTTTCGTCGGCCATTGCACTTTTGGCACTCACGATGACGGCGATTAAAAATAAATACTTTGATATAAAACCTTTATAAGCCGCAAACATTTCTTTCCGCCCTCCCTTCAAAAAGTTTGAAATTAATATTATCCCTCTGCGCCGGTTTTTCACCCTTTACCGGTTGGTGTGGATATGGTTTTTTCTGGATAATCCCCATCCGCCGACTATTGGAATCAAGCACCCACACAGGATTGGCCAACTTCGCCCTTTCTTGAACAGCGATTTTTAGCAAATCTATTTGCGTGGTAGGTTTTTCTGCCGCCACGCGCTCTTGTATCTGGTGTGACGCCTTACTTAAGTCCATCGGCTTATACACAATTTCCAGCGTGACCGCCGGCTCGTAACTTCTGCAATGTTTTGGCCGCGACATGAACCTCTTTGAGTCCCAGCCAGATGGCTTTTGCGCCGGGTTCGCCGTCGCCCTTGCGGCCGAGGAATCCGCCCATGCGCACGCCCAGGGTCTGTTTATCCGCGATCGACCGAAAAACGCCCGGGGCCCGCCGCGCAGAGCGCGAGCAGGCCGCCGGCGATCGCGATGTTCTTGTAGGTCTGACGCAGTTGACGCGCGAGGGATGGCCGGACTTCGTGAAACTCATGCGTGAGCTTGCGCCGAACGACCGACGCGCCGAACACATAGAGGCGATTTCGTTTGTAAAACGAAACATCGTTGAGCGTCTGCTGGCAATCAAGCAACATTCGGTACTTGTGAGAGGCTTCGAAATCGTGACGGCGGCGGACGAGAACGCGTTCATCGAAAACAGCATGGGCACGCTGATTCTGCTGCTCGACCTGTACCTGTCGCGCTACGCGCCCGCCAACAGCTTTACCCAGCTCGTCGTCCTGTCGAAGAACGACGGCTCCGTGATCGTGCGCTGTCCGATGCAGACTGGCATCGTGCCGGTGCTATAGCGCTACGCGAGACTCGAAATCAGGTGGCAGCCGCACGTCGCTCGGTGGCCGTGTCGCGCAATCGGAATGCCGTTGTCCTTCATCGATTCATCGCCTTCCTCGATAAGGTTCGGCGATACGTCGGGATGCTGCGGACACGACACGCGATCGCCCTTGCGAACGACATAGCAGCCATCGAATTTCATGGTCGATGATCCAGTTTCAACTTTGCCGCCGTGGTCGGTATCGTCACCGACACGAATAAAGTTCATCATAAATTGGCCTACAGAGTTTTCGCTAATTTCGGCTCATGCTATCAAGCTTTAGAAGCTGCGCCTTCATTGCATCAAGAATGCAGGCTGCATCTTTGCCGCATAAATTTCGTTTCGAAATCCATTCTCTTTGCTTACGAATTGCGTCATCCGTCGCCCCCCCGGCCGACTTTCTCTGTTTGATTAATTGCGAAAACGATGTGGCAACACTTTTGTCAAACGATGAAAGTTCGTATGAGCCACATATCTCCATCTCCACTTCACTCTTTGCCTTGCCGCAATTGAAAGATGGATCTGGCTTCGCATTTTCACGAACCCGTTTTAGAGTGAGAATTGTTTCCCCATACCATCGCAGCAGAAGCTTTCCTGGACTAGGTGAAAGGATCCATGCACCACTTGTTTTATCTGATGCACCCAAACTGCCTTGCCATGGCTGAGCGCCGCAATAAATCCTAATAACATCAACCGTCGTTGAACCGGGAATATCTATTTCGTAATTTTTTTCGGTAGCATTATTTACCGGATTTCCGAATCCAGACATGCTAGATGAAATCAGATCACGCAAGTTAGTTTGTGAAACCTGAATGCTGATCTCGGCACAAGAGCGGTTTTCAGGGGCGTCAGTCCATATCTCGTCTTTTTTAAAAATAAACAGCCTTCCCACTAGCCTTGGATCATTCCATCCGTAGCTAGGGGTCCATTCCGCATCGGCATTCAAGTGTACCGACTCTACTTCCCATTGACCTTCAATGACTGAATTCCATTCGCCAGCAATTGCCTGTAACGATTGGAGGAAAATAAACAATCCAATCCACAGCAGTTTAAAAATCCCTCGCAATCTCATCGACATCCCACCCCCTAGGGACCTACAAATTCGATCATTCATGATTAATCGGTACGCCATTCATCTCATACCGTCCTTCTTGATAGAGGTTCACTTCATCATCTCGCCTGTGCACGAGACCGGGAAGCACCGTCCCCTTCGATTTAACGCCCTCCTTGATCTTGCTCATAGCGGCATCAACTTTTCCAGTATTAATTAAATTGGTCACGCTATCCCAGCGTGCGGCGGGGTTGTAGGCAAAGCTAACAAGCGCATCAAATTGATTCTGAGAGAGCGGGATTTTTATTGAATTTCTGACCATTTTCTCATACGGTTTGACGGTATGGCGCAGTAAGCCGACCTCTTGCTCATGGGTCAGATCGACCAAATTTCGATTATTTTTCGCAAAATCGTTAGCGTCAGAATCCTCTTTTCCCGCAGCCTTCGCGATTCCTGCGGCAGCCTCGTCTGATAGGCCAATAACTTTCATATCTGCAACAATCCCTGCCTCGCTACGCCCCTTCATATCATATCCAGCCCCCAACGTAACACCGCTCGCTCCGCCGGGCCAATGCAATCGGTTGGTCGTACCAGCTTGCGCCTCGTGTGAAAATATAAACCATAACCCATCGTCAGAAAGTGACTGGCCAATAGTCGCCTCTTTCGTGAAATTCCCGATTAATCCAATCGGATGAAAGTGCCAAGGCGAAAGATCCGTGGGGAAACCATCGACACCCTTGATTTCCTCCCACCACTGAAGCTTCGCGAGTCGGTCAAGTTCCGTCTTCCACATCTCCTTCTGCGTCTTCATGAGCGGGGAGAGATCTTCCCACTTGCCGAGGCCACCGCCCCATTCGGTTTCATTGCGCACTATAAGGTGCGAGACCGCTTCGGCCATCCAGCGCGTATCCAGTGCGTGCTTCAGTTCCTGCGCCGACACCTTCCCGTCGTGATTCGTATCGATCGCCTTTTCGATCTTCGTGATGAGTTCGCCAGCGTTGACCTTCGCCGCTTCCCCCATAAACTCCGTGCCGTCCTCGTCCGCCAGATATTGCTCGGTCGTATGGATGTGGCGTTTGAACATGTCCTCGGGGCTGACACTGCCGTTGTCGACCAATTCAAAACCTGGCCATTCCCACGGACTCCGAAACTGTACGCGTGGGTGGTCCGTGTCGCGCACCCAGCCTTTCAGCTCGGAGCCGTCCTTCGAACCAATCGTGATATTCCACCAATGATGGCCCTTGTCGTCGATGGCGACGTTACCCTCGCCAAGCTTGTCGAGTTCGGCACGACGAAGCACGTCCCGGAAGTCCGCTCCCGGCCCGCTTGCCTTGGAAACGTCCAGCGGAAAGTTCTGCCAGCCCGCAACATTCGCCGTGCTGATCGTATTCGCGAGGCTGCTTTCCACCCACATCGGATTCCCGACGTTGGCCAAATTCTGCGTGGCCTTCTGCTTGCCCTTCGCGGGCACATTTGTCACGCTCTTGGGCTGCACCTTGACCCAGCGCGAACCCTTTGCATCGCCCAGCGGTACAAGCTTCAATCCCGCCTGCATCAGTTTCTGATCGGGCACAGGAATTTCGGTGACCAGCTTGGCCCCCGGCTCTATTTCCAGAAGCGGCTTGTTTTTATCGTTCAGTTCTTTGGCACGCGCGCGGCTTCGGTCCATGAAATCCTTGAAATCTGCGCCGGCGAACACTTCCAGATGCAACATCGGGTAGTTTGGCTTCGGCGGTATCGGGCTCGCCTTCATGGGCCATTGATACTGGCCGACGTGGGCGATGACTTCGCCCGCCTTGACGCGCTGCGGCTCCTTCAGAATAACGACACTATCAAGTGGCTTCGGATCGACAATAGCGTCCAGTTCTCCTTTGAACACGTAGCCCCAAGGCGCGTGGGGGGATACCGGCTTGCCCACTTCGGCAGGCAAAACCGTGCCCGATTTGATGGCCTTGATCTTGATCCAGTTCGGGTGCGCGGGATCGCCTTCACCGGCAATCACTTCAGCCCCGGTCGGCAATATCCCGAGAATCTTGCTGCTGCCGTCTGACAATTCCCGAATGCGCAATCCCGTCTGCGGAGCCGGTGGGGCGACATCTTGATCGCTATCGGCCGGCATCGGTTCATTCGGACCGGTACTGTTAACGGGCAGATTGTCTGCCCCATCGGTACGCGTAGCGGGAGACTGCACAGGCGTCTTCGGCACCGATTGTTTGTCCTTCGCCTTGTCACCGACTCGATAATAGCGATCGCCTTCCCAGTATGGCATTGGCGTGGGAAGCGCCGGATCGGGCTTCGGGTTCGCCTTGGCCTGCTCAATCGCCTTCTGATAGGTCGCCCAATCCATCGTGTGCATGTACAGGCTGAAAAACACGAGGGGTTTGTCGTTCGCCGGTTTGGTGTTGGACGGCGCGTTATCGGCTGAAGAGGGTGCAGGAGGCGCAGCATTAGTCGATGCAGGCGCGGGAGCCGATGCAGGGGCCGAAGCCGGAGCCGGTTTCGCGGGTTCCTTCGGACGTGTCAGGAATTTCGTGTGCTGAGGTCGGTTAAGAAATCTCAGCTGATGGCGGAGGTGAATCGCTCGCCGAACAGAATGGCGAACTGATTGACTGCTTGCCGCCAAGTGATAGGCGGCATCTTCCAATCCTTTTCGATGTTGCGCAAGGCGAGAAACAGCAGTTTGCTGGCGGCTTCGTCGCTCGGGAAGTGGCCGCGATTCTTCACGATCTTGCGCAACTGCATGTGCATGCTCTCGATGGCGTTGGTCGTATATACGATTCGACGCACCTCGGGCGGATAGGCGAAGAAGGGAATCACCTGTTCCCATTGGCGCTGCCACATGGCCGCGA
>NZ_JAAGPP010000097.1:0-36006 GCF_017104975.1 Burkholderia sp. Ac-20344 | reverse complement strand
CGCGGGGCATGCGCGGCGCGCTCGTTTGTCGCGTGCGCGGCCCGCCGGGCGCCCGGCATCAACGCAAGCGCCGGCGCAACGAGCTGGCGTGCCGCCTGCACGCCGCACGCCGGGCAGGCGCAAGGTGCGTCACGTTCCGCGATCGCACGCAGTGCAACGAACGGGCCGCAGGTCTCGCATCGAAAATCGTAGATCGGCATCGGGTCATCTCCTGAGCGTTGAGCGAAACGGCCGTCAGACCCGGTCGAGCGACAACGGCAAATCGACGTCGCCGTGGATGTGCCGCGCGGGGCCTTCCGCGTTCGGACGGATATCGAATTCGAAGATCTGCGTCGGCAGCCACAGCGTCGCGCACGCATTCGGCACGTCGACGACGCCGCTGATATGCCCCTGCACCGGCGCGGTGCCGAGAATCGCGTAGGCCTGCGCACGCGAGTAGCCGAACTTCGTCAGGTATTCGATCGCGTTCAGGCAGGCCTGCCGGTACGCGACATGCACGTCGAGGTAATGCTGCGTGCCCGCTTCGTCGACCGAGATGCCTTCGAAGATCAGGTAGTCGTTGTAGTTCGGCGTGATCGGGCTCGGTTTGAAGATCGGATTGCGAATCCCGTACTTCGCCATCCCGCCCTTGATCAGCGACACGCGCATGTGCACCCAGCCTGCCATCTCGATCGCGCCGCAGAACGTGATCTCGCCGTCGCCCTGGCTGAAATGCAGGTCGCCGACCGACAGGCCCGCGCCGTCCACGTACACCGGGAAATACACCTTCGAGCCGCGCGACAGATCCTTGATGTCGCAGTTTCCGCCGTGCTCGCGCGGCGGCACCGTGCGCGCGCCGGTCGCGGCGGCCTGTGCGCGCGCATCGCCCGTCAGCTTGCCGAGATGCGCGGTCGCCGCGAACGGCGGATTCGCGAGCGGCGGCACCCGCTCCGGGTTCGTCGCGATCAGCGCAGCCTCGCGCGCGTTCCACGTGTCGAGCATCGCCGGGTCGGGCAGGCAGCCGATCAGGCCCGGGTGGATCAGCCCGGCGAAGTTCACGCCCGGCACGTGCCGCGAGCGCGTGTAGACGCCGTGGAAATCCCAGATCGACTTCTGCGCGTGCGGGAAGTGATCGGTCAGGAAACCGCCGCCGTTCTGCTTCGAGAAGAAGCCGTTGAAGCCCCACGGGCTTTCCGACTTCGCGCCGATGTCGAGCAGGTCGACGACGAGCAGGTCGCCCGGCTCCGCGCCGCGCACGCCGACCGGCCCGGACAGGAAGTGCACGATCGACAGGTCGATGTCGCGCACGTCGTCGGCGCTGTCGTTGTTCTGGATGAAGCCGCCGGTCCAGTCGTAGGTTTCGAGAATGAAGTCGTCGCCGGGATCGACCCAGCACGCCATCGGGATGTCGGGATGCCAGCGGTTATGGACGTTCTCGTTGTCGTACGCGGATTGATTCAGGTCGACCTTGATCAGGGTATCAGGCATGTCGGATGCTCCTCGTGGAATGAATCGATCGTCGCAGCCGGCGCGGCGGCGCACCGTCAGACGGACAGGTATTCGCGAATCCGGCCGGCGTCGCCGGCATCGCGCGTGCTCTCGTGAACGAAACGCCCGCCTTCGATCACGAACAGGCGGTCGGCGACGTCGAGTGCGAAGCTCAGCACCTGCTCGGACACGACGATCGCAATCTCGCGCACCTTGCGGATTTCGTTCAGTGCGCGTGCGATGTCCTTGACGACCGACGGCTGGATGCCTTCGGTCGGCTCGTCGAGCAACAGCACCTTCGGGTCCGTCGCGAGCGCGCGCGCGATCGCGAGTTGCTGCTGCTGGCCGCCGGACAGGTTGCCGCCGCGCCGCTTGCGCATGTCGAACAGCACCGGGAACAGCGCGTAGATATCGTCGGGCACGCGCTGGCTCGCCGCATGCTCGAGCCCGGTGCGGATGTTCTCCTCGACGGTCAGCGTCGAGAAGATCTGCCGCCCCTGCGGCACATAGCCGATCCCCTTCGCGACGCGCCGCCAGCTCTCGTCGCCGGACACGTCCACGCCGTCGACGCGCATGCTGCCGCGCGTCGCGGGCAGCATCCCGACCAGCGCCTTGAACAGCGTCGTCTTGCCCATGCCGTTGCGCCCCATGATCGCGACGGTCTCGTTGCGCGCGGCGGAAAACCCCACGCCGTGCAACACTTCGCTCTGCCCATAGCTCACGAACAGGTTGTCGATTTCCAGCATCGCGCCCTCCGTCAATGTCCGAGATACACGTCGATCACGCGCGGGTCGGCCTGCACCTGCGCCATCGGCCCTTCCGCGAGAATCCGGCCCTGATGCATCACCGTCACCTTGTGCGCGATCCGCTCGACGAACGCCATGTCGTGCTCGATCACGATCATCGAGCGGTCGCGGCAGATGCGCTCCAGCAGCTCGGCCGTGATCTCGCGCTCGCGCACGCTCATCCCCGCGATCGGCTCGTCGAGCATCAGCAGTTCCGGGTCCTGCATCAGCAGCATGCCGATCTCGAGCCACTGCTTCTGTCCGTGAGACAGCAGCCCGGCCTCGAGATCGAGCGCCGCCGCGAGCCCGATCTCGTCGGCGACTGCAAGCACGCGGTCGCTCACGGCCGCGTCGCGCCGGAACGCCAGCGCGCCGAAGACGCCGCGCCCGCGCGGATACGACACTTCCAGGTTCTGGCCGACGCTCAGGTTCTCGTAGATCGACGGCGTCTGGAACTTGCGGCCGATCCCCCTGCGCACGCGGCGGAACTCCGGCAGCCCCGTCATCTCCTCGTTGTGGAACTTGATGCTGCCCGCGCTGGCGCGCGTCTTGCCGCAGATCAGGTCGAGCAGCGTCGTCTTGCCGGCGCCGTTCGGCCCGATCACGACGCGCAGCTCGCCGCGCTCGACATACAGGTTCAGCGCATCGATCGCCTTGAAGCCGTCGAACGACACGCTCAGGTCCTCGACCGCCAGCAGAAAGTCGGTGTTGCTCATCGTTCACGCTCCGTCCCGGTTCGTGCGCCGAGCGCGCGCACCACGCGCGGCCGCAGGTAGCGCTCGTACAGTCCCGCGAGCCCGTTCGGAAACGCCATCACGACGCCGATGAACATCGCGGCCATCAGGTACAGCCACAGATTCGGGAAGCTCTCCGAGAACCAGGTCTTGCCGAGGTTCACGAGCATGGCGCCGACCACCGCGCCAACGAGCGACATCCGGCCGCCGACCGCCGCATAGATCACCATGTCGATCGACGGCACGATCCCGACGAACGACGGCGACATGAAGCCGACCTGCAGCGTGAACATCGCGCCGCCGATCGCGGCAAGGCAGGCGGCGACGCAGAACGCGAACACCTTGAACATCGCCACGTCGTAGCCGGAAAAACGCACGCGATCCTCCTTGTCGCGCATCGCGAGCAGCAGCGTGCCGAGCTTGCTGCGCTGGATCCAGCGGCAGCCGACGAGCGCGGCGAGCAGCAACGCCGCGTTGACGAAGTACAGCACCAGCTTCGCGTGATCGGTGCGAATATCCCAGCCGAGCAGCGTGCGTAGGTCGGTGACGCCGTTCACGCCGCCGGTGTAGCCCTGCTGCCCGACGATCAGCACCGACAGGATCAGCGCGACCGCCTGCGTGATGATCGCGAAGTAGACGCCGCCGACGCGCCGCTTGAACATCGCGTAGCCGATCACGAACGCGAGCGCGGTCGGCACGACGAGCACCGCGGCGATCGCGAACGGCAGCGAATGGAACGGCTTCCACCAGAATGGCAGCGCCGTGAGCTGGTTCCAGTCCATGAAATCCGGAATGCCCGGCGTGGACTGGATCCGCGTGCTGACGGGATCGGACGCCTCCAGCTTCAGGAACATCGCCATCGCGTAGCCGCCGAGGCCGAAGAACACGCCTTGCCCGAGGCTCAGCACGCCGCCGTAGCCCCACGCGATCACGAGTCCCGCGGCCACGAAGCCATAGGTCAGATACTTGCCCATCAGGTTCAGGCGAAACAGGTCGAGCGACAGCGGCAGCACGACGAGGAGCAACACCGCGAGCAACACGATGCCGCCGTAGCCCGACGCGTCGAGCCGCAGCGCGAACGCGCGCCAGCCCTGCAGCGGCGCCGGTGCGCCCGGCCGCGCCGACGCGCCGCCCGCGATGGAATTCAACGGTTCCATATCCGGTTCTCCGAGTGAGTGAAAGGACGGCATGCGTGCGTCACGCACGACGCACCTTCGATGCGAACAGCCCCTGCGGCCGCAGCATCAGCACGACGACGATCGCGAGCAGCGTGAGCACGCGCGCGCTCGATCCCGTCATGAAGAACTCGCTGATCGACTGCATCTGCGCGATGCCGAACGCGGACGCGACGGTGCCGAGCAGGCTCGCCGCGCCGCCGAACGTGACGACGAGGAACGAATCGACGATGTACAGCGACCCGCTCGTCGGCCCGGTCGAGCCGATCGCGGTGAACGCCGCGCCGGCGACGCCGGCGATCCCGCAGCCGATCGCGAACGTCATCCGGTCCGTGCGCCGCGTGTTGATGCCGGCGGCACCCGCCATCGGCCGGTTCGCGACCGTCGCACGCACCCGCAGCCCCCAGCGCGAGCGGTACAGCGCGACGAGCAGGCCCAGCGTCATCAGCAGCGCGAGGCTCATCACGAACAGCCCGTTGATCGGGATGTCGAGGCCCGGGTGCGGCGACCACGAGCCCATCAGCCAGTCCGGCAACGTCGGGCTGACTTCCTTCGGCCCGAACGTCGAGCGGAACACCTGCTGCATCCCGAGGCTCAGCCCCCAGGTGGCGAGCAGTGTGTCGAGCGGGCGACGGTACAGATGGCGGATCAGCGCCCATTCGGCCAGCCACCCGGCGGCGAACGCGAGCACGAAAGCGGCCGCGATCGCAAACAGGAAATACACCGGCGTGAACGCGTGCCATACGTTGTCGGCGAGTTGCGAGAACAGATAGACGGTGTAAGCGCCGATCGTCATGAATTCGCCATGCGCCATGTTGATGACGCCCATCTGCCCGAAGATCACCGCGAGCCCGAGCCCCATCAGCAGCAGCACGCTGAAGAGGCTCAGCCCGGCGAATCCCTGCATCAGGGCGATATTGAGCATGTCGGATGCGGACATCGGAGTTCTCCCCGGCGCCGGCCGCACGGCCGGCGCCATGCAAGCGTTACTGGTAGCCCTTCGGGAACGGGTTCGGCTCGATCAGGTCCGTCGACTGCGCCACCACCTTGAACTGGCCGTCGGCCTGCCCCTGGCCGATCCGCGCGCGGCTCCACAGATGGTGATTCGCGTGGATCTTCACGTAGCCCTCCGGCGCCGTCTTCAGCTCGATGCCGGCCGACGCCGCGACGACCTTGTCGACGTCGAAGCTGCCCGCGCGCTCGCACGCGGCCTTCCACAGCCACGGGCCCAGATACGCGGCCTGCGTGACGTCGCCGATCACGGCCTTCGGCCCGTATTTCGCCTTGAACGCGGCGACGAATTTCCGGTTGTTGTCGTTGTCGAGCGACTGGAAGTACTTCATCGACGAATAGAAGCCCGCGAAATTCTCGCCGCCGATACCGAGCAGCTCGTCCTCCGTGACCGACAGCGTCAGCAGGAACTGCTTGTCCGCGGTGATGCCGGCGGCCTTCAGCTGCTTGTAGAACGCGACGTTCGAGCCGCCGACGACCGTCGCGAAAATGCAGTCGGGCCGCGCGATCTTGATCTTGTTGATCAGCGAATTGAAGTTGGTGGTGCCGAGCGGGTAATACTCCTCGCCGGCCACCTTCAGGTTCAGGTGCTGCTCGATGTGACGGCGCGCGATCTTGTTCGACGTGCGCGGCCAGATGTAGTCGGAGCCGATCAGGAAGAACGATTTCGCCTTCTTCGTCTGCGCGGCCCAGTTGAGCCCCCACAGGATCTGCTGCGTCGCCTCCTGGCCGGTGTAGAACACGTTCTTCGACTGTTCGAGCCCTTCGTAGAAGGTCGGGTAGTAGAGCAACCCGTTGTCGCGCTCGAAGATCGGCAGCACGGCCTTGCGAGACGCGGACGTCCAGCAGCCGAACACGGCCGCGACGTGATCGTTCTCCAGCAGCTTCTTCGACTTCTCGGCGAAGGTCGGCCAGTCCGACGCGCCGTCCTCCTGGATGATCCGGATCTGGCGGCCGAGCACGCCGCCCGCCGCGTTGATCTGCTCGATCGCGAGTCGTTCGGCCTGGATCGAGCCCGTCTCCGAGATCGCCATCGTGCCGGTCGCCGAATGCAGCTGGCCGACCGTCACGGTGGAATCGGTCACGGCAAGCCCGGTCGTATTGACCTTCGCGGTCGGCAGTTGCGCGAACGACACGCGTGGCGCGCCGAGCGCGAGCAACGGTGCGGCGGCCAGGCCGCCGATCAACCGGCGGCGTTGCGGCGAAGGTGCGCCATCCTTGTAGCGTTCATCCCGAGACATCGCATTCTCCCTGTTGGAACGTGTGGTCTGCTGGTTCGGCCGGTCATCGGGCCGGCGTCGGAACGAAAGGTAGGAAGCCAAATTGCCGGCCGGAATACGTCAATTGACGTATTCCGGTGCGCGATGGGGTGGAATGTAATTTGCATCGATGGACCGGTCACTGGACCGATGCACCAATCTGGATCGCCCGCATGGCCACGATGCACCCAATCCCACCCGCGCAGCCCGGCACGCAGCGAATCGTCAAGATCCGTCGCGACTACAACGCATGGGTCGGCGACGAAACGCTCGAGGACTACGCATTGCGTTTCACGCCGCGCTCGTTCCGGCGCTGGTCGGAATTTCGCGTCGCGAACACGGCGATCGGCGCGGTATCGTTCCTCGTACTCGAGGCCATCGGCGGCGCGCTCGTCGTCGATTACGGATTCGCGAACGCGGTCTGGGCGATCGTCGCGGTCTCGGTGCTGATCTTCCTGACCGGCCTGCCGATCAGCTATCACGCGGCGCGTGCGGGCGTCGACATGGACCTGCTGACGCGCGGCGCCGGCTTCGGCTACATCGGCTCGACCCTGACGTCGCTGCTGTATGCGAGCTTCACGTTCATCTTCTTCGCGCTCGAGGCGGCCATCATGTCGCTCGCGCTCGAGCTGTATTTCCCGATCTCGCTCAGCGTCGCCTACGTGATCAGCTCGCTCGTCGTGATCCCGATCGTGATGTTCGGCGTCACGCTGATCAACCGGCTGCAGAGCTATACGCAGCCGCTGTGGATCGTCCTGTTCGTCGCACCGTACGTGGCCGTGCTGTGGCGCGATCCGCAGCTGCTGCGCCAGTGGACCAGTTTCGGCGGGCTCGCCGAGCACGGCCGCGAGTTCAACCTGCTCGCGTTCGGCGCCGCGTGCACGGTTGCCTTCTCGCTGATCGTGCAGATCGGCGAACAGGTCGACTACCTGCGCTTCCTGCCGCCGAAGACGCGCGAGAACCGTGTGAAATGGTGGCTCGCGCTGATGACGGCGGGCCCCGGCTGGATCGTTCCCGGCGCGCTGAAGATGCTCGGCGGCGCGTTCCTCGCGTTCGCGGCGCTCCAGCACGAGATCGACCTGCGCCACGCGACCCAGCCCACGCAGATGTACCTCGTCGCGTATCACCGGCTGTTCGATCCGCTCGGGATGGCCGGCTGGGCACTCCCCGCGATGGTGTTGTTCGTCGTCGTCTCCCAGTTGAAGATCAACGTGACGAATGCTTATGCCGGCTCGCTCGCGTGGTCGAACTTTTTCGCGCGCGTCACGCACAGCCATCCGGGCCGGGTCGTGTGGCTGGTGTTCAACGTGCTGATCGCGTTGCTGCTCGTCGAGATGGGCGTATTCGAGGCGATCGACAAGGTGCTCGCGATCTACGCGAACGTCGCGATCGCATGGGTCGGCGCGCTCGTCGCCGATCTGGTCGTCAACAAGCCGCTCGGCTACAGCCCGCGGCACATCGAATTCAAGCGTGCGCACCTGTACGACGTGAATCCGGTCGGTGTCGGTGCGATGCTGATCGCGACGGTCGCGGCGGCGCTTGCGCACACCGGCGTGTTCGGCGCACTCGCACAGGCGCTGTCGTCGTTCATCGCGTTCGGCACGGCGTTCGTGTGCGCGCCGCTGATCGCCGCCGCGACGCGCGGCCGCTACTACCTCGCGCGCGGTTCGGCATCGCACGGCGACGGCGCGACGCAGCGCTGCGTGATCTGCGAGAACGCGTTCGAACCCGACGACATGGCGCATTGTCCCGCCTATGGCGGTGCGATCTGCTCGCTGTGCTGCTCGCTCGACTCGCGCTGCAACGACAGCTGCAAGCCGCACGCGCGTTTCGGTACGCAGTTCGGCGCCGCGCTGAAGCGCGCGTTCCCGCGCATCGCGGCGGTGCCGGCCACGTTCCGGCTGCTGCATTACGCGAGCCTCGTGCTCGCGATCGTCGCGCTGCTGGGCGGCGTGCTGTACGCGGTGTGGTCGCAGAGCGCGCTGTCGCTCGCGGAAGCCGGGCAACCGGCGTACGACGCGCTGTGGCGCAGCTACGTGAAGGTATTCTTCGCGCTCGCGCTGATCGGATGCATCGCCGCGTGGTGGCTCGTGCTCGCGCACGAGAACCGGCGCGTCACGCAGGAGGAGTCGCGCCGCCAGACCGAGCTGCTGATGCACGAGATCGACGCGCATCAGAAGACCGATGCCGCGCTCAAGCAGGCGACGGCCGCCGCCGAGTCGGCCAATCGTGCGAAGAGCCGCTATGTGACGGGCCTGAGCCACGAACTGCGCACGCCGCTCAACAGCATCCTCGGCTACGCGCAATTGCTGCTGCGCGCGCAAGACGAGTTTCCCGCCGCGCGGCGCGACGCGATCCGCACGATCCATCGCAGCGGCGAGCATCTGCTGACGCTCGTCGACGGCCTGCTCGACGTCGCGCGCATCGAGGCCGGAAAACTACGCCTGAACCCGAGCGAAATATCGCTGCCGGACTTCATCGCCCATCTGACGTCGATGCTGCGCCCGCAGGCGGACGACAAGGCGCTGCGATTCGATGTCCAGGCGCCGGGCCGGCTGCCGCAGACGGTGCGCGTCGACGAGAAATGCATGCGGCAGATTCTGATCAATCTCGTCGGCAATGCGATCCGCTTCACGTCGGAAGGTGTCGTCACACTGCGTATCGGCCATGCATGGGACACCATTACGTTCGAAGTCGTCGATACCGGCCCGGGGATCGTGCCCGACGAGCTGGAACGCATCTTTCTGCCGTTCGAACGCGGCGCATCGGCGCACGCGCACGACGACGGCGCAGGGCTGGGGCTGACGATCTGCCGGCTGCTGACGCACGCGATGGGCGGCAGCCTCGAGGTCGACAGCCAGCCCGGGCGCGGGACACGCTTCGTCGCCAAGCTGTTCGCGCCCGAGGTGATGGCGCCCGTCGCGCCGCGCGCCGCGCTGTCGACGATCCGGGGATACGAGGGGCCGCGTCGCATGATTCTCGTCGTCGACGACCTGGCGGACCAGCGCGCGATCGTCGTGCAGGTGCTCGCGCCGCTCGGCTTCGACACCGCCGAGGCGGAGAGCGGGCCCGATGCGCTGCGCTGGCTCGGCATGCACGCCGCCGACGCCATCGTGATGGACATCTCGATGCCGGCCATGGACGGCTACGAGACGAGCAGCCTGATTCGCTCGAACGGGCTTTCGTCCGCGCCGATCCTGCTGCTGTCGGCCAATGCGTTCGCCGACGACCGCGATCGCGCCGCCGCGATCGGTTGCGACGATTACCTGGCGAAGCCGCTGCAGGTCACGCGGCTGCTGGACAAGCTCGCGTCGCTGTTGCGGCTCGAATGGATCGCTTCGCCCGCCACGCCGCCCGACCCGCCGCCTGCCGCCGCCGCGCGTCCGTGCGACGCACGCCTGCCCGCCGCGCTGGCCGGCAAGCTGCGTACGCTGCTCGACATGGGATACGTGCAGGGTTTCCTGGAACAACTCGATGCCGCGGAGGCTTCGCAGCCCGATCTCGCCGATCGCCTGGCACCGATGCGCGTGCTCGCCTCCCGCTTCCAGCTCACCGAACTTGCGCGCCTTCTCGCGCCCCATGCCGCCGACTCCGATGCGTGACTTGCTTCCTGCCTGCCCCCATGAGCCCGTTTCACCCGACCTGCCGCCCGATCGCCCGGTCGTGCTGATCGTCGACGATACGCCGGACAACCTCGCACTCCTGTCCGATACGCTTCACGCCGCCGGCTATGCCGTGCTCGTCGCGCTCGACGGTGAATCGGCGCTGCACCGCCTCGCGCGTTTCACGCCCGACGCGGTGCTGATGGACGCGGTCATGCCCGGCATGGACGGCTTCGAGACATGCCGGCGCCTGAAGCTCGACGCGGCCCGTCAGCATTTGCCGGTGATCTTCATGACCGCACTCGCCGACAGCGAACATGTCGTGCGCGGGTTTCGCGTCGGCGGCATCGATTACGTGACCAAGCCCGTCAAGCCCGACGAGGTCTGCGCACGTATCGCCGCCCATGTCCAGCGCTCCCGCGCCCAGCAGCACGCCAACGTGATGCTGGGCCTCGACGCGCGCGCCACGCTGATCGTCACCGCCGACGGCACGATCCGCTGGCACAGCCGCCTCGCGCTCGAACGGCTGGCGCGGCATCCGGACGCCCCCGATGCCGCGCCGTCAGCGGCACGGTTGCCGCTCGGGCTGCACGGCTGGTTCGTGCAATGGATCGACGCCGGCCAGGACAAACGTGCGACGTATGAACTGACGATCGGCAGCGTACGGCACGTCGCACGCATGCTCGATCACGCGGCACGCGGCGAGTGGGTCATGTTGCTCGAGGAATTCGACGACGCGTCGCACGTGTCGGCGCTCGCCGCACGCTTCGGCCTGACGACGCGCGAAGCCGAGGTGCTGCTGTGGATCACGCGCGGCAAGACCAATCGCGATATCGGCGACATACTGGGTATGGCGACTCGCACGGTAAACAAGCATCTCGAGCACGTGTTTGACAAGCTGAACGTGGAAACACGCGCCGCAGCCGCCGCCGTTGCGCTGAAGACTGGACATTTATGAACGGACAGGCGCTGTGGCTCGTCCACGCACAATCACAGTGCATACGCATCGGGCTCCGCCGATCGCGTGAATGCGCGCGCTTGCGCTACAGCCCCCTCTGGAGATCGGACGTGTGCCAGATACGCCCTGTCGGCTCCCCGGCAAGTATTCTGAATACCGAGCTACCACAACTCGGACAATGATAGTGCTCGATCGCTCGCACGCCGGCGATCTCCCCAATACCCGCGAGCGCAAGGCGATCCTGTTTCGCCTCGGAGGATGGTAGACCCTCGAGAGCACAGCACAATTGACAGGCGGGCATCGCACTTCCCCCAAATGCATACAGCCCCAGCGTAGCACAGCGTGGGACGCCGCCAACCACCGGACGTCCGATGGCGCCACATCGCCGATGAACGCGTTCTCTCGTTCGAGGCCCGCTCTGCCAATCCGATACGCGCTGGATACCGCTATTGCCTGTCCGCGTTCGACCGGTCGACGCCATTCGATGCGCTATCGCAGCGCTTGCTCCGCCGACAATGCGTCTTCCACGAAACGGATCACGCCATCGAGCGACGACGTGCACGTGGCCTCTGCTGCAAGCTCGCGAAACGCACCGTCCGGCCCGAAGCAAACGAGCGGCTTGCGCCAGCGCTGCGCGAGCGCAATCTCCTCGGCCGTGCCGTGCCCGCCCGGCAGCGCGACGATCAGGTCGCTGCTCAGCACGTTCACGTAGTTGCGGTTGATCGTATGCGGCGCCGCATCCGGCTCGCGGCGCGGCAGCGGCGTGAGGATCGGGATGTCGACGAACGGATGCGGATAGCCGTCGAGCGGCACGAAGCCCGCGATCGGATCGGCCTGCGTCGGCAGGATGCCGATCGACCGGCCGGCCCGCCCGGGCACGCCGGCGAACGCGCGCGCGACCGCCAGCATCACCCCCTGCCCGCCGCCCGTCAGCAGGTCGAAGCCGGCCTGCGCGAGCCATGCGCCGAGCGGCTCCGAAAACGCGAGCCACGGCTCCTTGCCCGAGCCCATCACGCCGATCGTCTTGTTCTTCCGTTGCATCGTGGTTTCCGGTGAAGTCGTTGGATTGCGCGCGATCGCCGCGCTCATGCGAACAGCGCGGGCAGCACGCCGGCCAGGAACATCCCGCGCCAGCCGATGTGCAGCAGCAGGAATGGCGTCAGCAGTGCGGCGAGCAGCACGCCGGCCTGCCAGCGCTTTCCACGCGTACGCGCCGACCTGCTCCACGCGCGGGGCCGACGGGCGGTCGAGCGCCGAAGATTTGGGGTTTGCTGCCATGGGGTCCTGCCGCGATTGTCCGGCGACATTCTAAGGCTTGTGCCCGCGAGCAACGGGCCGGCAGGCAGGCCGGTGGCGATGGCCCGCGCGTGCGTCAGCGCCCGCTTGCGGGACGGCGAGCGGGAATCTGCGCAATGAACGGGAGGGAAAACCGGCGATCCGGTGTCGGCGGCGAAGCCGGCGATGTCGCGGTCAGGCCGGACACCGGATGAAAGACAGCATGCGGGCGGCGTGTTGCCGACCGGCCCGCCGGTGCGAACCGGACGGCGCCGGGTGGCCCGGCGGCACGGCCGGCTTCAGCCCTGGTCGTCTCCGGGCCACCAGGTCTTGGCCTCGCGGTCGACGACGAGCGTGTCGAGATCCTTGCCTTCGAGCCATTTCGGCCGCGGGCCGCGGCCCGACCATGAGCGGCCGGTCGTCGGATCGTAGTACTTGGCAGGTGCCTTGCGTTTTCGCTGGACGATATAGCCGAGCGCGCTCAGCACTTCCTGCTGCGAAATTCCCAAAAGCTCGACCTGTTCCTTGAATGCCGCGAGCGCGGCCTGCTTCTCCTTCTGCTTTGCATCCGACAGCTTGATGTTCAGGTCCCGAAGTTGTGCTTCGAGTTCCTGCAGGGCCTGGGTCATGTATTCATCCTCTTTGGGCATGTTTTCGCAAAAAGCTCCGATGGCGGAACCTACCACGAAGTTCCGCCGATGGGGGCTGTCAAGTGTATGAATCGTTTGCCTGAGCCGGCATGGCTTGCGCGATACGCACTAAACGACGTCGCGCGTCAATCAATGACAGGCAGGAGCTGGCCGGCAACGCGCAGCCCGCCGCGCACGAAGGCACGGCGAACGGCTGCGGCAAGTAAGCGCCGCACCTGGCACTGGCGCGGCATGGCGCGAATAATAGCAGTGCTCGGCGTCGTGTTGCAGAAGTCGTCGGCCGGCGTCGGTGCAGAACCGTCCGTTTACAGGCCGACGTCGCGGGCTTCCCACGCGATCCGCTCGAACAGCTCACGCAGCTTTGCGCCGCGCGCAGGGTTCAGCGCAGCCGCATGCGCGACCCGCCCGGCGAGATGCGCGCGGAAATCCGGATGCGCATCGCGATTCTGCGACGCCGGCCCGCTCCGGATGCAGTTGGTCAGGATGGCCTTCAGGAGATCGAACTCGTCGCGCGCCAGGTTCGGATGACGATTGACGACCACGCCGGCCAGTTGCTGGCGCATGCCGCGCCACATCACGCGCGTCTTGCGCAGTTGCAGCGCAAAGCCTTCCTCGAGCGCGATCGCGGCGACCCGGACCTGCAGCCGCGCGACGTCGCGTGCCAGCGCGCCGCCGCCGGAAAATGCGAGATCGTCGGCATAGCGCGTGTAGGTGGCACCGAGCGAACGCGCGAGCGCCGCGAGCCGCATGTCGAACCGGAACGCGCTCAGGTTCGCCAGCGCCGGCGACGTCGGCGCCCCCTGCGGCAGATGCCGCTCACGATAGCGCTGGCGGCCGATCCAGTCGAACCGGTCGCGCAGGTCCGGCGCGAGCAGCCGCGCGGACGGTACGCGGTTGGTGCACAGCCCGGTGAGCGTGCGCGCGACTTCGGCCGGATACCCGAGCGTGACGAACAGCGCGTGAACGCGCGCGGCGCGTACCGATACGAAGAAATCCGCGAGATCGAAACGGACGACGACAGCGCGATCCGCATGCGGCGCCGCGAACGACACGATCCCGTGCCCCTTGCGAAAACCGTGTGCCGCACCGTGCGGCGCGATGCGATCGAGCAGCCCGCGCACGATGCGGCGCTGTACTTCGCGCAACCGGCCCTTCGGAATCTCGACCAGGCGGGACCCGCCGCTGCGCTTGTCGTGCGCCACGTACGTGTAGTGATGCAGCGGCGTGGCGCTGCTGCGCGCGTCGACGCGCCAGTGGTCGGACAACCAGTCGAGTTCCGGCGCGCTCACGCCGAGCCAGCCGGCAAGCTCGCCGGGCGTCGCCCATTGCGGCACGTCGCAGCCCGCGAGCGGCGCCGGCAATGGCCGCTGGACCGGCGGCCGCCGCACGACGCGGATCGCGGCGGGCCGATCGCTGCCGTACCAGGCGAGCACGAAAGCGGGCGCATCGGCGAGGTCCGCCGCAAGCGCATCGATGTCGACGTCGGCCCAGCGCGCACCGAAGCGTGCGAGCGCGGCATCCGCGACGTCGTGAGTCCACGGCGGCGCGCCGCCGAGCACGGCTGCCATCCGGGACAGGACGCCGGCGCGTTCGGGCGCGCCGGCCAGCATCGCTTCGGCAATCGTGCGGGTGGTATCGAACAGGGAGCCGTGCATGGGAATCGATGGGCGGGACGATGAGTCAACGTGACTGGTGCTGCGAGGAGTGGTGTTGCGCAACGCGCAACGGTGCTCCTTGCGACGCATCGGGGTGTCGATCTGATCCACGGGGTAGCCCCGTAGTCCTGGAACATCGGCTGCCTGTTCCGGGCGTGTGCTTGACCCACCGGCCCGCGATGCGACTTTAATGGCCGCGAACGCGGCGTGTCAAACCTGGTGGCGATCCGGTGCCGCCGCGCGGCGCGCCGGATCGCGATGCGCGACCTACGCGTACCGGGAAAACAGTTCGCGGTGCGCGATCGGCGCGACGCCGACACCGGCCATGTTGTTCAGCATCGTCGCCCAGGTCGCGTTGTCGACGCTGACCGGAAACGACCGCACGCGGTTGGCGAGCAGCCAGAAGGTGCGCGTCATGCCGTTGCTCATCGCGACTGCATACCCGCTTCCCTCGAGCCTTAGCCGACCGGCGGCAGCGCCACCGGTTCGAGGCGGCCGGCCCGGAACGCGGCGGCGGCCGACGCGTACTTGCTGTCGAGCGGCATGACGCGGCGCGGTACGCAGTCCTGCGAGTTCAGTTGCGGAAATCTCGGGCGCGTGCCGAGCCACAGGCCGTAGAAAGTCTGAGCGTCGAGATGCACAACGAAGCGCTCCGTTTCGGCGGGCGTCGCCGCCATGTAGCAGTCGGCCTGGCCCGGCACGGCAACCCGCCACATCGCGCGCTTCGCGCTCAGGTCGACCAGTTCGCTCGGCTGCGGGCGCGGCAGGACGGGAGACAGTTGTCCCGCTTCGCGCAGGTCGCGCGCGCGGTCGAGTCCGATACGAAGACGTGTCAGCATGGGTCCGCTTCTTTCTCTCGTGATTTGTTCGAATGAGTCAGGGGGCGGGCAAATACATCGTCGCGTGTTTGCAATACGCGGGCCCGGTGTCCTGACGCTCCCGGTATGTTCGAGAACTCGCGCAGTGTAGCGCCTTTCCGTGCCGGCACGGGTCGACTCGGCCGTTCCCGACATCTCGGGATTCGCGCTGCGCAGCTCGCGCACCGGACGAACCACTTGCCCAAGTTTCGGGCAAGCACCCGCCCGGTTTCCCGTCCACGGATTCATCCCGCTCTCAAACGCTGGAGGCCCACGAACGCCAATACGCTTCGTCCAACACGCTCGCCACGCCATCAACCATCGAATCAATATTCATCGCCGATTATCTGAATATCGAAACAATCAAAAAACAAAAACAACCACACGCAGAATTCAATGAAATTACATTCAAACGAAAAATTATCGAATTTGGCTAACGATAAATTAATTCGATTGGCACTCTCAAACCCAAATAAATAGTCTGTGTTGTGCGCCGCAACACCGCGAGTCAAAAATCAACGAGATAACGGAGGCGCAGCACGAATCATTGCATTCGTGCTTTGTCGCAAAGTTTCCATCGCATCAGGTCACCGTTGATTTCCAGACACTTGTAAATCAGCAATCCAGAAAGACAGACATGCCTTTCCGGACGTGACCGACGTCGTCAAATCATATTATTTCATTCATTTCCAAAGGAAAGTCATGAAAAAGATTGCAACCATGCTGTTTTCGGCACTGATGCTCGCCTCCACGTGCGCGTCCGCCCAGGCGCTTTGCAAAGCCGGCAAGATCGACAAGATCGAAACCGACACCACCGGCAACCTGCTGGTGACCATTAGCGACGGCACCTACTCGTTCGGTGCCAAGGAAGTTTATTCGATTATTTACCAGGCATACTCGGAAAACAGGAATCTTTTTATCTATGGCAATAATTGCGCGAATGGCTCGCCGGCGACCCGCTTTGCCATTCGCTAATCAATCTTGAAACGCTCGACGATTTTCAATACGTGGAGCCCGGCGCTGGATTGACATTCTGAATCCAGCGCCATCGCGGGCTGCGGTGCCGACACTGCGCAACATGGCGCCTTCATGCCCGCTGCCCGCCCCCTGCCGTTCCGGTACCAATGGAGCAGCCGTGCTTACCGCTACGAGTCAAACGTTGCCGGGCATTTGTCATCCCGACCACATCCTGCGTCGGCACGGCCAACACCGAACCGAATCGCGACGGCTATCGTGCTCAATCCGCGATCCAGCAGTCGCCCCGGGCCGCGTCATCGTAACGTTCGCGCCGAGATGCTGCATCGCTTGACGAAAGACATAGGGGCATCCCCCCCAAAGCCAGGATGAAAACAGCACGTCGGCAAATATTCGCGTCCCTAGCACCGAGAGGTTTGGAGACAAAGTCACGGGCTTAACCAGAGCGCCAGGAAGCCAAGGTGTGGGATTGAAAGCTCACCCATTATATGTAGAAAATCTACAAATTCGCTCTTTCCACTGATTGCTCATCTTCCGTCGACAGGCAGTCAAACTACCCGATCACCCTGCTTCAACGTAACGAATATCTGGGAATTTTCCGCAAATTTTGTTGATCTGCGCATCAGCTCGTATTTATACTACATATGAACTCGCCTCACATTCAATGTTTAGCGAGAGATGTGCTAAAACTACAAATCAGGGCCGTCCGACTACAGTCGGACCGGTGGATCGTTGCGTGCATGTCGCTTTTCCAACACGTCGTGAAAATGGAATGATCATGTTTGTGCGCAGTCTGTCGGACGTCGAGAAAACGGAGTACTTCGTCGAATGGGGAGCAGGAACGAGCCATCGCCTCCTGACCGAACGCGACGGCGCTGGTTACACGATCTGCCATACCGTGGTGCGAACCGGCACCGAATCGCTACTGCAATACCGAAACCACCTCGAGGCTTGCTATTGCAATGCGGGTTACGGTGAAGTGGAAGATGCAAACGGAAACATCGACCCTATCGATCCCGGCGATATGTATGCGCTCGACCGGCACGATCTGCACTATGTGAGAGGCGGCAAGGATACCGATCTCATACTCGTCGGCGTATTCAATCCAGCATTGCGAGGCACCGCGCGGCACAAGCTCGACGGTTCGTCGGGATCGGCATACTGAAAGTCGGCGAGCTGGCGCTTTCCAGTACACCTGCCACTCACCGTTGCGAGGACATCAGCCGATGCGCGCCGACCAGCCGGCCTTTTTCGGTTCCCTTTTCCTGTCGCGGCTCGCGGACCAGATGCTGCTCTTCCTGGTCCCGCTCGTCGTCTTTCAGACCACGCAGAAAGCGACCTGGTCGGGCATCGCCTTTTTCGTCGAGGCACTGCCCCGCTTTCTCGCTTTTCCGATCGGCGGCGCGCTGAGCGATCGCACGTCGCCCGTGCGGATCTTGCGCATCAGCCAGACGAGCCGGGCCATCGCGTGCCTGATCGGTATCTCCGGCTATCTCGCATGGAGCGGAATTGGATGGCTCGTCTTGCTATCGGCGGTCTGCGGCGTGCTCACGAGTCAGGGGCTCGTCGCTCGCGAAGTCCTGTTGCCGCAAATCTTTCCCGGTCAGCGCTTCGAACGGGTTTTGTCGCATACGCAACTGGCGGACCAGCTCGGTATGGTGCTCGGGCCGATCGTCGCTGCGTGGCTGCTCGGATGGCGCAATTGGGAATGGGCGGTAGGCGCCGCGGCGCTGCTGTTTGCTGCCGCCGACGCGCTGACGGTTCTCTGGCAGCGCACCACCACCGCACGCATCGCGCCGCCTGTGCAGACGGCCGGGCCTTTTTATACGCCGTTCAAGATCGCGCTGACGCACGTCGCCACACTACCGGGGCTGGCCCGCCTCGTTCTCCTCGCGTCGGCAGAGAATCTGGTGATCGGCACGACGCTCTCGACGTCGGCTGCAATGGTGACCGGAAAATTCGCACAGTCCGGCGGCTTCTACGCAGGACTGCAGGTCGCCGGCGCGATCGCGACCGTGGTGATCCTGCTGCTGATCGCCCGCATCGAGGTATCGCGCGTACGGCTCGGCATCTTTTCATTCTCGACAATCGCGATCGGCGGACTCTGCATGGGGATGGCCAACTCGATAGCGATATATGTGGTCGGGTTCCTCGCCGTGATCGGGTTCGACAAGATGTTCAACGTCTACATTCGCAGTGCGCGACAGGCGATCATTCCGCCACAGGATTATGGCAAAACAACCGGCGTCATCGTCCTGCTGAATAATGCAACGCAGCCGCTTGCCGGACTGCTGGTGGGACTGTTTTCCGGACATGGGCGCGTCGCCCTCGTCGTGTCGGCGGTTTCCGCCGTCATGGCAGTTCTCGGAGCGACAGTCGTCTGTGCCAGCGCAGTCCGCACGCGTTCAACCGCCCGTCTGATCGAGTAAGCCGCCTGCCACAATTCTGACCGATCGTGCGCAATCGACAGAATACGATGCTTGCGGCTTCGTCCGCAGTTGCGACCGCCCTATAGGGAATACCCAGTACTTTCGTGATTCCCCGCCCCCATACCCTCGCCCGCTCGCGCAGCATTCCGTCCGGCTCGATGACGACGACAACTCCACAAAGTCTCGCCACTGTCGCCGCGTTTTGCGCGAGCCACCGGCCTCCCAGCTCGAAGTCTTCTGCACGCTCGCTCACAATTGCGCCCCGGCAAACAATCACGCACTGATCACCAGCTGCAATCAGTGCGTTCATCTCGGCGATCCACCGTACCCGATAGCCAGGCGCAACCGCATCGCTATTCACCGTAACGACGGGAAACGCACCAACATCGAGAACGACGAAGCGGCAAGGATCAGATCTGTTCACCGCTACTCCCTATCCACCGGCCACCTGGGCCCAGTGTTGCCGACGATTGAAGCACGTTCTCCGCGATCCGATACGTTGGCCTTTGCTGTCAAAGGCGGAAATGGGAAAGTCGTTTCCAGGTCGCCACCCGGCATCTTATAGAGACGGGCCAGCGCAAGCGAAACATGGGATGTACCGACAATCCATGCTTGCTGTGTATCCGGCAGATCGCGTCGAACTAGTCAGGAAGTGTCTTGACTGCGCTTTCGTTCGCCGCAAATGAAGTGATCGACGACAACAAGCCCACATCGGCCTGGATGCTCACCAATACGGACAAAGACCTGACGACTACGGCGGAACGGGACATGCCCTTTGATGTTCCGCAGACACCACTGGTCAGGCCGCGTGACGTATCACGTCGCATTGCAGCCCAAGACGGTTGATTCGCGCTGCATCGCTATCCGCCCGAGTCGATCAGCTTCTGTCTGACGAGACGAACCACGGATATCGAGGTCGCCTGGGCCATGCTGCTAATTGTCAAGAGACGACATCTTGTCACTACATTCCAGAATGGCGTCAACGTGACGCGCCAACAATATTTCGCTTATTCGACGGACACCCCTTGCGGACCGGACAAGCCTATAAATCTGCTCGCCCTGCAACACCCTCTCTCCAGTCAACGAGCAGATTCCGCATTTCCTCGCCGTTGTGCGGTGCCACGTCTGGCAGCCGAAGTATCCACGGCAAGGATGGCCCCAGGCCAACGAGACGGTGTGGTCAGACAATCGCTCAAGGATTTGAATTTTCACGCCCTCCGGCCAACGGATATCAAGATCGCAGCGTGCATTGCGCCTGTCACCTGTCGCTGAAGCCCTCGTGCGAGGACTATCATTCTCTGACAAGAGAGTGACGATATGCATCCACGAAGAATATACATCGAGCTCACCCACTCTCTCCTCCGCGCTCAAATACATCCCGCACACAAATCAGTACTGCCAATATGTCTTGACGGTCAAATTTTCATCGACATGGAATCGGCCGACCGAACGTTCTCCTCGAACGCCCGCGACGCCGGTTACCGGCGTCGCGGGCGTTCGCACGAGATTCGCAGCACATTGCCGCCGAAACAACGTCGATAAACACCAGGCGAAACACAAAGGCTGGCAGAAACAATAAGAGGCTCGGTTGAGACAAGACCGTGTCCTCCTGTCTTGCGTTTTCCTCGGAGGCAGGACTAACCTTGAACGAATGCCAGCAACTCGGCGTTGAGGACGTCCGCGTTAACCGTCAGCATGCCGTGGGAGAAGCCCGGATATGTCTTCAGCGTTCCGCTTTTTAGGAGCTTGATGGACTTCAGCGCTGAGTCTCCGATTGGAACAATCTGGTCGTCTTCGCCGTGAAGCACGAGCGTCGGTACCGAAATTTCCTTCAAGTCGGCTGTTTGGTCCGTCTCGGAGAACGCCTTGATGCCCTCGTAGTGCGCCTTCGCGCTACCCATCATTCCCTGACGCCACCAATTCTGGATAACGCCTTGATGCACGATCGCGCCCTCCCGGTTGAATCCATAAAACGGACCAGCGGGCAAGTCGACAAAGAATTGCGCCCGGTTCGCCGCTAATGCGGCGCGGAGGCCATCGAACACGTCAATCGGGAGCCCCTCTGCGTTCGACTCGGTCTTCAGCATCAAGGGCGGAACTGCACTGACCAGTACGGCCTTTGCGACACGTCCAGCTGGCTCGCCGTGCTTCGCGACGTACCGAGCGACTTCGCCGCCACCCGTTGAGTGTCCGATATGAATGGCGTTCTTCAGATTGAGTGCTTCGACGACTGCGAACGCGTCGGCTGCATAATGGTCCATATCGTGACCTTCCGAGACCTGCGACGAACGTCCATGACCTCGGCGGTCGTGTGCCACGACACGATATCCCCGCTGAACGAAGAACAGCAACTGGGCGTCCCAATCGTCGGCCGACAGAGGCCAGCCGTGATGGAAAACGATGGGCTGCGCGTCCTTCGGCCCCCAATCCTTGTAGAAAATCTCTACCCTGTCTTTGGTTGTGACGAACGGCATGGTAACCCTCTCTCGATTGAACAGTTTTGACTTTCGTCCACACCTTGCGACTAAGGCGGCCACCTTCAAACGCTCCGGCAGGCCGGAGGCTTCAAGCAAATCCGCTCGCCAGGCACCATCGGGAAGACAGCACCCACAGCACACTTCAATCAGATTCGCATATTCAGAACGTGGGAGAATCGTCGCCGCGACGCAGCCGCTCCACGCTCTGCCCCTCCGCGGTCATCGCCGGGACAGGTTTCACCGAAGTCAAGCCGACCACGCCGAATTGCGGATTACGCCGCAGAAATTACCTGGACAAAAGGTCGGATCCTTGTCTGCAAGGACATCAGCTTTGACGTTCCCGAACGTTGTGTCGGGTTTGTGTTTGATGCCGTCATAGAACGCTTGAATGATGTCTTCCTTGAAATTCCCGGTTCGCGGATGTTGCCGCACGACGGACTCACGCTCCTCGTCGCTGTACTCCGGATAGGTCAAGCCAAGCACGTCCATTTCAACACCGGCAGTGACGAGCGCGATGACCGGATTCATATGTTGCGGGATACCCGGCGTGGTATGCAGTGCGATCGCGGTCCAGACCGTGTCGATATCGGACTGCGCAATGCCGTTCCGCTTCAGGAAATCTCGCGCCGCATTTGCACCATCGACCTCGAACCGTTCATGGCTACTGCAATGTTTCTTCGTCAACCCCATGTCGTGGAACATGCAACCACAATAGAGCAGTTCGGGGTCGAAGTTGAGCCCACGGTGCTTGCCGGCGAGCGCACCGAAGTAGAACACCCGGCTCGAGTGATGAAACAGGAGCGGCGGCGCGGTTTCCCTCACAATTTCGGTTATCTCGCGCGCCATTTTGCTATCCGGGACAGCAACGTTGTTTACGCTGAAAGTCATTCGAGTATCTCCGGTTGTCCTGCTCCCAAAAGCTCAGCCTCACTGGGTGACTTCAGGCTCCGACCGCGCTGCACGGGAGACTTTCGTATCGAGAGATTCGAGTGCCGCCGCAACACCAGCGCCATACGCCGGGTCGGCCTTCGTACAGTGCTCAATGTGCAGGTCACGGACAGGCGTGGATACGCCATACATCGCCCGAGCCGTGTTATCAAACAGCGCCTGCTGCTGAGCCTTCGTCATCAAACGAAACAGGTCACCGGGCTGCGAGTAATAGTCATCGTCGACTCGATGGTTCCAGTGGTCAGCCGCCCCCTCAATCGATAGCGGCGGCTCGCTGAAATCCGGCTGGTCAAGCCAGGCTCCCTTCGTATTCGGATTGTATGGAGTCGTGCCGCCCTGATTGCCGTCGACACGCAGAACACCGTCACGGTGATAGCTGTTGGTGTGCGTGGCAGCACGCGGAGCGTTCACGGGAATCTGAAAGTGGTTGACCGTCAATCGATATCGCTGCGCGTCACCGTAAGAAAAAAGGCGCCCCTGCAGCATCTTGTCCGGAGAAAAGCTGATTCCTGGCACGACGTTCGCAGGATTGAAGGCAACCTGCTCTACGTCCGCGAACCAATTCTCTGCATTACGATTCAGTTCGAAGTACCCTACCTCGATGAGCGGATAATCCTTCTTCGACCAGACCTTCGTCAGATCGAAGGGATTCACCTTGTATGCGGAAGCGTCTTTCTCGGGCATGACCTGAAAGGACATCGTCCACCTCGGAAACTGTCCAGCCTCTATGCTCTCGTAGAGGTCACGGTGGTGACTCTCGCGGTCGGAGCCCATCATCTGCGTGGCTTCCTCGTCGGTCAGGTTTTCGATTCCCTGTTCGCTTCGCATATGGAACTTCACCCAGAACCGTTCGTTGTTCGCATTGACGAGGCTGAACGTATGGCTTCCAAAGCCATGCATGTGCCGGTACGAGCGCGGAATACCCCGGTCGCTCATCACGATTGTGACCTGATGCAACGCCTCCGGTAGCTGCGTCCAGAAGTCCCAGTTGCTTTCGGCATTTCGCAGGCCGGTTCTCGGGTCGCGCTTGATCGCGTGGTTAAGGTCTGGGAACTTCAGAGGGTCTCTCAAAAAAAAGACCGGCGTGTTGTTCCCCACCAAGTCCCAATTCCCCTCTTCCGTATAAAACTTCAACGCGAAGCCGCGAATGTCTCGCTCGGCGTCTGCCGCGCCTCGCTCTCCGGCAACCGTCGAGAAACGGGCAAACATCTCCGTCGTCTTCCCGATGTTCGAGAATATTTTCGCCCGCGTGTATTGGGTGACGTCATGTGTAACCGTAAAGGTGCCGAAGGCGCCCGACCCTTTCGCATGCATGCGACGCTCAGGGATGACCTCGCGGTCGAAATGAGCTAGCTTTTCGAGAAACCACACATCTTGCAGGAGCGCCGGCCCGCGGGGCCCAGCGGTTTGAGTGTTTTGATTGTCGGGAACCGGTGCGCCAAAAGCCGTAGTCAGCTTGCTCATCATGAACCTCTCAGATTGTTACCGTTGAGTTGCTCGTCGCCCAATGCCCTCAACTCTCGCGCAGCCCCTTCCCTGCGGTTCTACCTGACGGCCTCACCGGGGACACGCGTTGCCTCATGCAAGAAAGACGATGGGGTTCGGCAATGCAAAATTTCCTGGCCGAAGTCACGATATCGAAAACCAGAAAACGAGTCCTGTACGCAAGCTGACGCATCCTGAAAAACCGCAGTAAAACTATTCTTTTCAGCCAGACACAACTTAATTCGGAGGCCAGTGCTTCATCGTTGGTATCAAGCAGGGTTGCGCCCGAGTAGGCATATATTCCCCGTAAACACGCGCACCCTCCAAAAAATGAGCGCACCGAAAATCCCCCCATAACCAACCTTTCTAATTTTCACCAGATTGAAAGCGTTGTTAATTTTTTACGCCTTTCATTTAGCGAAAATTAACATCTTATAACTAGATATTCCCGCCTTCAGGTCTAACAATCAGTTCTCATTGCGTCGCCACACAGGAGCTCCTTACAACGACACCCGCGGCAGCTTCGGCATCCCGGTCTTCGAGCAATTACTGAAAAACACTTGTGCGCTGCGCACGTTGTGGAACATTGCGATGGTCACACTACCTGATAGCCACTATGAGTTCGGCAAGACCGTCGTCTCGGCTCACCGGCGTGAGCTGGTGCATGGAGGCAAGAGAGTCGAGATTGGCAACAGAGCATTTGACCTCCTGTTGCTGTTGCTTGAAGAACGCGGTGTGGCGGTTAGCAAGAATAGAATTATGGAGGCGGTGTGGCGCGGGCGTGTCGTGGGGGAGAACGCGCTGGAAGCTCAAATTTCGTCGCTGCGGCGCGCATTGTCTGAAGACCGGAAAGCGATTCTCACCGTCGCAGGACGCGGGTATCAATTCGTAGGTCAGTTGCGTGAACAATCCGACCCCGTTCCCAGGCCGGCGTTCACTAGCACCTCGCCTTATCGCGACAGCCGCAAACCGCAGATTCCCAAATACACCTCTCGCTGGTTCGGACGCGAAGTCGACAAAAAGGAGATTGCAGGCCGGCTGGAGACTTCACGCCTGGTGACTCTGGTAGGCGCTGGCGGGGTCGGAAAAACCAGACTTGCAGTTGAAGCGGCGGGTCAGCTTGCGCATCGCTTTCCGGACGGCGTGTGCATCGTCCAAGTCGGTTCGATTACCACCCCGGACGAGTTTCCTTCTCTCATTGCTTCAGCGCTGATTCCGTACGTTCCGGACCGGGCGGCCCAGCTGCGGTTTCAGTGCATCGAAGGCAAGCAGATCCTGATACTGCTCGACAACTGCGAACATCTTCTCGGCCCGGTGTCCGAATTTTCCGAGACACTTTTGGAGGCGACGTCAACGGTTCGTCTACTGGCTACGAGTCGTGAGGCACTACGTGTTCGGAACGAAGCCGTTTTGCCGGTTTCCCCACTTGAGCTTCCTCCCACCGACGAAATCGGTAACGCAGAACGCTATCCCTCGGTGGCCTTGCTTCTTGACCGTGTCGGAGACGCATTTGTCGCATCCGACCGCGGCGCCATGATGGCTGCTGCCAGAATCTGCAATGCGCTCGATGGCGTACCACTTGCTATCGAGTTGTCCGCAGAATGCGTGCCAGCGTTAGGATTCGATGGCGTCGCGACGCAACTGAATAACCGATTCGAATTACTGACTCACGGTTTGCGTACCGCGCCACCTCGACACAAGACTCTTCGCGCGTCAGTCGATTGGAGTTACGCGCCTCTGTCCCAATCTTGCAAGTCAGTCTTGAATGCACTGAGCGTATTCGAAGAGCCATTCACGTTGACTGCCGCGCATCGCACGATCAGCTGTGACGGGATGCCCGAATTGAAGGTCACCTCTTCGATCATTGAGTTGGTCGAAAAATCACTATTGACTCCCGTCCCCCAGTCCAACCCGGTGGCATATCAACTGTCGAATACCGTGCGGGCCTATGCATACGAGAAACTGCGGGCGGGCTGCACGAAGCAATGATACGGCGGTCAAATTCCCGGCAGCATCGTCCTCCCTGCGTTGGGAGAACGGTGCCGGGACGTCCATCAAGCCTTGATGAACTGAAGCAGGTCAGCGTTGATTCGGTCGGGATTCGTCGATGCCATCCCGTGCGGAAACCCGGGATACACTTTGAGCGTCGCGTTCGGCAGCAACTTCGATGAAAGCAATGCGGAATCCGCGATAGGTACGACCTGGTCATCATCGCCATGCATTACCAGGGTGGGCACTTCAATGCGCTTGAGGTCGGCTGTAAAGTCGGTCTCGGAAAACGCCTTGATACAGTCGTACTGAGCCTTGGCGCCACCCATCATCCCTTGCCTGAACCAATTGTCGATTAGGCCCTGCGAGACCTTCGCGTCGGCGCGATTGAAGCCGTAGAACGGACCGGAAGGTACATCGCGATATAGCTGGGCTCGATCGGCCAAAAGCGCGCGTCGGAAAGAATCGAAGACCTCGACTGGCGTTCCGTTCGGGTTCGACTCACTTTTAACCATAATGGGCGGAACAGCGCCGATGAGAACGGCTTTCGCCACCCTGCCCTTGCCGTGTCGGGCCACATAGCGGGTGACTTCGCCACCTCCGGTCGAATGCCCGACATGTATTGCATTTCTCAAATTCAACGCAGTCGTCAGCTCCGCGACGTCTGCGGCATAAGTGTCCATTTCGTTGCCGCTCAGCGTTTGCGTCGAACGCCCGTGTCCTCGGCGGTCGTGGGCAATCACCCGGTATCCGTGGGCAAGGAAAAACAGCATCTGTGCATCCCAGTCATCAGCGGAAAGAGGCCATCCGTGATGAAACACGATGGGCTGCCCGCTTCCCCAATCCTTATAGAAGATTGTGGCTCCGTCCTTCGTCCTGATGCTTTTCGATGCTCCCCCGGGATACGAAGCCGCCAATGTCTCCGCTGCTTTGGCCACCGTGACAGGCAACGCACTGGCGGCGACGGCGGTTCCGATTGCCTTCAGGAACCCACGTCGAGGCAAGGATGTAGAAGTCCTGGTTCCAACAACAAAGCTTTCCATTTTTTGTCACCTGTGTTGTTCAGAGAGAATGAGCCGTAGCGCCGAGTCAACGCACCATGGGTTAGCTGCAAAAGCGCGAGCGGTCGCGTAACCTGTTCGCACCCATTTGACGATACTCAGTCTCACCGGCCCTGTCCTTCTGCTGGCCTTACCCGACCTGAAAACACTGCAACGGGTATCGAGATCCGATACACGGCCGAATGGAACAAGGACTTCGGTCTTGTTCAGAAATCGGCGGGCTGGCCACTACAGGGCCCTGCCGACCTTGGCCGCGTAGCCGGCGCGAAGTCAGCGATCGATGGCCTGGACGCGACCGCCCCCTCAAATTCAGCTATGTCGGGTTGACGCTGTGAATTCAGATGACCACGGCATTAAATCAGGCAAAAATCCGACGACGTGAGCTACGATGAAAGAGCGGTCGACAAGACAGGAGACAGCAATGGCCGGTCATCTCATTGGTATCCCTCTCAAGCCAATGCATCGCATCCATCTCCGCACGACCCAAAGTTGAATGACGCTATGACCGTACCATCGGACCTTCCAGAGGCATTCTCCTTCGGCCAAACCGTGGTGGTGCGATCACGCCGCGAGCTGACACATGCAGGGATGCGGGTCGAGATTGGCGGACGCGCCTTCGACCTGTTGATAGCACTGGTAGATGCGCGAGGCGTGCCCGTCAGCCGGGACACGCTGCAAGCGAATGTCTGGGCGGGTCGGGTCATCGAGGGAAATACGGTAGAAGCGCGAATATCGGTAGTTCGAAGAGCGCTGGGAGACGACAGAGACGCAATTGCGACAATCGAAGGGTTCGGCTATCAGTTCGTCGCAGAGATAACGCCGGTAGATGCGAACTTCTTCGGGCTCGCGCAGCCCTCTTTATATCGCGCAGCATCCGGGAAGCGTTCTGCGCCACCTCCGGCGTCGAAATTGATTGGCAGAGCGCGCGAGCTAGCCGCCGCTACGGCAATAATCGAAAGTCATCGCATCGTCACTTTCGTCGGTCCAGGCGGAGTGGGAAAGACCAAGCTCGCCTTCGAGGTTGCGCGAAATTTGACCTCAAAGTATGCGGGCGGCGTCTTGTATTCGGACCTCGGCTCGATATCCGAAGCGACAACGCAGCTATTCGAGGGCATCGAGCGGGATTTCCGCTCGAACCCTCAGCTATTGGTACTGGATAGTTGTGAACACCTCATCGATCGTGTCGCACATGCGATAGAGCGCTTTCTACACGTTGCGCCAGCCCTCACTATCATTGCAACCAGCCGGGAAACGCTTCGTATAAACGGCGAGTACGTGTTTAGAGTTGCCCCGTGCGAAGTTCCGACACGTCAGAATCCTGCCAACGTGCGCTCTTTGGGTTCGATACAGATACTTGAACACTTCATCTCTTCAGAGATAAAGGAAGCGGACCTCCCCGCTGCGATTGAAATATGTCGGCGCCTTGACGGCATTCCCCTCGCGCTCGAGTTGGCATCCGCATGTGTCCCGGCACTCGGACTTGGCGGTGTCGCAGAACAGCTCGACGACCGCTTTACGCTTCTTACGCGCGGGACACGAACAGCGGTGCCGCGCCATCGAACCTTGTTGGCCAACCTCGACTGGAGTTACAAACTTCTCGATGAAAAGCAGAAGGTCGTTCTGGAACGCCTCAGTCTTTTTGCAGGCCGGTTCACTCTGGATGCAGCACAGCACATTGCCGCGGACGGTACCGTTACCGCCCAGGACGTGCTCACCGGGATTCTGGACCTCGAAAAGAAATCGCTAATCGGCGTACGCACATGTGATACGAGACGATGGTTCGAATTGCTCGAATCGGTGCGTATGTATGCACAGCTTAAGCTCCGTGACCGCGGCGATTATCCGATTTTTGCTCGAGTGCATGCGCAATACGTGCTTGCGGCCCTGGCCCAAACAGTACCCGGCGTCGCGGCGCTGCCATCGGCAGGCTCACCTGACGATGGAATTTCCATCCTCAACGACTCAAGGGCGGCGGTCAATTGGGGACTCGCCCCCGGTGGTGACATCGCCATGGCAGTCGATTTGGTACTTGCGAGCACTGCAGTGTTGATGCGCGCTTCGCTGCTCGATGAATGCGTCGAGCAAATCGAACGGGCACTCAATGCCATCGCTACGCGTCCTGATAGTCACGACCTGGCCCAAAAACTCGGCACGGCCCAGGAAACTTGCCTCGCCCGGCAAGCTACGGCTCATAGCCGCATCCATCGCCCGGTTTAGCGAATCGCCTCATGTCACGTTGACTGCAACTCGACAACTGACACACATCCTTTACAACTCGAACGCGGTGCCCTGGTGCAAATCGATTCAAGGATGGAGCGCTACTACTGAAAGCCGTTATGCCGTGCGACGAGTGCGCCCATCCTGGTCTGCCCCCGCCTGTACATCGACCAGACGGGCTTTCGCTGTTTCTATGATTTGATTCGACAACTCCGCATCGTCCACTATGCGTGACATAGTGACCGCTCCAATCATTGTCGTCAGGGTGTAAATCGCAGCAGCGCGTGCCGATTCACCATCCATGTGCGAATAGCGCGTCGCGATGAGGTCGACAAGATTGCTGAAGCCCTTGGTTGCTATCCGGCGCGTATCGGCATCTGCACGAGCAAGCTCGCTACCCATTGCGACGAAGGGGCAGCCAGCCAATCCCCCCTCGTTACAGTCGGAGGTCAAGAAGCTCTCCAGATGCAACAGGAAACGCCCCTGCTCTTGACCGGCGACGGACTCAGCCGACCCTACGAGGGATTCGAGTGTGACCGCGCACGCTTCAGCCACGAGTTGTTCCTTCGATTCGAAGTGGCGATAAAACGCACCGTGGGTAAGCCCTGCAGCAGCCATGATTTCCGCTACGCCGGTCGCGCGAATTCCGTTCCGTGCAAAGGTCTGCGCCGCCACCTCGACAACCCGAGCCCGCGTCGCCGCTGTATCTGCCTTCGACCGCTTCATTTGCTCACTCCTCCCTCAATTCGCCTCAACCGCGCCCGCGAGCGCGGCACCTCCACTATCCCCATCATAGCAAATTAGATGATGAGTGTTATCTAAACTTGACTTTTTAGCTGACGAGGATTACCTTTAGCGACGTTTAGTCTCACCTCATCAGCTAAATTCGATCGAGCAGCAGCTCGGCCGTGGCAGCTGACAGCGCAGCGCTGTGTCTCCCATCCGGCGGTGCATACATCCCGCAGCTTGATTGAGGAATACGATGAACGAGAACGCTGAACGGTCCGAGCCTAATTCCGCGGCTGTAGGCAAGTCGCCCAAGCCGCGTCTTCGGGCTAGGGTCGGGGCTGCGGCCGCCCTCCTGGTTTTCCTGGCGGCCGGCGCGACGGCGATGCATGCGAATGAACGGTCGACGACTACGAAAGTAGTCGCTGCATCCGGTCCGGCGGTTGCAGTGAGTACCCCGTTACAGCGAGCTGTTGATACGCGCCTGAATTTTCTCGGTCAGTTTTCGGCCGTCCAACGCGTTGAAATCCGCGCACAGGTCGGTGGCACGCTGACCGGCATCCATTTTGTGGACGGTGCGATCGTTCGTAAGGGAGACCTGCTGTTCGAGATCGACCCGATTCCTTACCAAATCAAGCTGCGCGAGGCGCACGCTCAGCTCGACGGCTCCAGGGCACGGCTGGAACTGGCGACGCGCGAATTGGCCCGGGCAGAAGTACTCAAGAGCACGGATGCGGGAACTGCCGAGAATGTCGAACAGCGGACCGCTGAAAAGATGGCCGCAGCCGCTGCGGTAGAGAACACGACCGCACTCGTCCGAGACGCGCAGTTTGACCTGGACCACTGTCGTGTCACCGCACCGTTCACCGGTCGAATCGGCAACCACCAAGTGTCGGCCGGAAATCTTGTCGCGGGCAGCCGCGCCGCCAGCAGCCCGACGACGTTGCTGGCAACACTCGTCTCGCTTGACCCGATGTATCTCGATTTCGACATGAGCGAAGGAGATTACATGGCGTTCATGCGCGAACGAGCGAAGCAGCGAAGCGGCGCCGCGAACAGCGTCGACATCTCTCTCAGCGACGAAGTCAAGTACACGCGGCAAGGCACCCTGAACTTCGTGGACAACGCGCTCGACCGCTCGAGCGGAACAATTCACGCCCGTGCAATCGTGCCGAACAACGACCTGCTACTGACTCCCGGTGGCTTTGCGCGCGCGCGCCTCGCCATCAGCACTCCGCAGGCCGCTTTGCTTGTGCCGGACGCCGCGGTGCTGCAGGACCAGTCAGAACACATCGTCCTGACCGTTGGCCCCGACAACGTGGTTACGCCAAAGCCCGTGCAACTCGGCGACCTCCGCGATGGCCTGCGAGTCATTCGCTCGGGGCTCACTCCGACCGACAAGGTAATCATCGACGGACTGGCTACCGCTCGCCCGGGGTCGAAAGTGACGCCCCACGCAGGCGCGATTGCCCTGGCCGACCAAGGTTGAGGACGGTTCCCATCATGAAACTCGCTCACTTCTTTATCGACCATCCCCGATTCGCGGCGGTGCTGAGCATATTCATCACGCTCTTCGGGTTGGTCACACTGGGCTTTCTGCCGGTGGCTCAGTACCCCAACATCGTGCCGCCGACAGTTCAGGTGACGACCGCCTACCCCGGCGCATCCGCGGACACGATTGCCCGCACCGTTGCCACGCCACTTGAGCAGGCCATCAACGGTGTGGAAAACATGGATTACATCAGTAGCCAATCAACGAGCAACGGCGCACTGAGCATCACGGTGACGTTCAAGGTTGGTACCGACATGAACGTTGCGCAAATGCTGACGGAAAATCGCGTACAGGACACCCTGTCGCGACTTCCGGATGAGGTTCAGCGGCAAGGGGTAACCGTCAAGAAGACGATCCCGGCCGTGTTGCTAGGCATCCATCCGTATTCCCCCGACGGATCGCGCGACGCGCAGTACATTTCAAACTACATGATTCTTCACGTGAAGGATGAAATTGCACGGCTCCCTGGCGTATCGGACATCACCACGACAGGAGAACGCCAGTTTGCGATGCGCGTCTGGATTGACCCTGACAAAGCAGCCGTGCATGACATCAGCGCGGCACAAATCCTCGCGGCATTACGTGCGCAAAACGCTCAGGTCTCCGCCGGCACGGTCAATGACCCGACCGTCCGCGGCAGTGGTGCATACCAAATCAGTATCGAAGCGCTTGGACGCCTCACCACGCCCGAGCAATTCGAAGACATCATCGTGAAGTCGGACAACGATGGACGTGTGACGCGCATCCGTGACATCGGCCGTGCCGAACTGGGTTCGTCGGACTACGGAACACTGGCCTATGCGGACAAGAGTCCGTCAGCGTCTTCGTGGGTCTATGCGATTCCAGGTTCCAACGTCGTCACCGTCGAACATGAAGTGCTCGACAAGATGAAGGAACTCCGCAAGCGCTTTCCTCCGGGCCTGGATTACAAGATCGTCTACGACCCGACAACATTTGTGAGCCAGTCGATTGACGAGGTCATCAAGACAATCTTCATCGCGATTGTCCTCGTCGTCGGTGTCGTCTTCGTATTTCTCCAAAGCTGGCGAGCAACGATCATCCCCGTGGTTGCCATTCCCGTTTCGCTGATGGGGACGTTCACCATCCTCGCGGCATGCGGTATATCCATCAACAATCTTTCGCTATTCGGTCTCGTCCTTGCCGTCGGTATCGTGGTGGACGATGCGATCGTCGTGGTGGAAAACGTCGAGCGAAACATGCGACTGGGGATGTCGCCGCTTGAAGCAGCACACCGGACGATGGACGAAGTCTCGGAAGCCTTGATTGCCATCGCGCTCACCCTGTGCGCCGTATTCGTACCGGCGGCTTTCATCACCGGGATCTCGGGCCTGTTCTTCAAGCAGTTCGCCACGACGATCGCCGCATCGACAATCATCTCGTGCTTCGTGTCGCTTACATTGAGTCCTGCACTGTGCGCCATCCTGCTCAAGCCGCACGCGGGAAATCACACGCACACCGAATCGCGAGGACGATTCAATCGCCTCGTACAAAGCGGCTTCGGTCAATTCAATACTGCATTCGATTGGCTGTCGTCAAACTACGGAAGGATGACATCGCGCTTCGTTCGCGCAACGTCAGTTGTGCTCATCGTGTATGCAGTGCTGATTTCCCTGACGGGCTTCCAGTTCTCCAGAATGAGCACGGGCTTCATTCCGGAACAGGACCAAGGCACGCTCGCGGCACTTGTCCAGTTGCCGCCGGGCTCCAGCCTGGAGCGGACAGACAAGGCCGTGAAGGAAGTCAACGACATCATCCTCTCCACTCCGGGAATCGAGCACACGTCGCCCCTCAGTGGATTTGACGTGACCACCGGCACAAACGCACCCAACACCGGAACCGTGTACCTTGGATTGCCGTCGCTCTATGGTCATCACATTCCTGGCGTCAACGCAGCAGAGATGATCAAGCGTCTGCGTGAGCGCCTGAAGGTCGTCAACGACGCCTTTGTTCTCGTCGTCCAGCCGCCGCCGGTCCAAGGACTCGGAAGCCCCGGTGGATTCAAGCTGATGCTGGAAGACCGCGGCGGTGTAGGGCCGCAAGCGCTGGTCCAGGCAGCAAATGCGCTTGTCAACGCGGCTAACAATGACCCTGCCTTTGCAGGCGCGTTCACCTTGTTCAACGTCGGCGCCCCTTCTCTCTACGCCGATATCGACCGCGTAAAAGCAGAAAAAGTTGGCCTCACGCCAACAGACGTCTTCTCCACGCTGCAGCTCTATATGGGTTCGCAGTACGTAAACGACTTCAATTATCTAGGCCGGACTTTTCAGGTCTTTGCGCAAGGCGACTCACAATTCCGACAATCGCCCGAAGACATTCTTCGCCTCAAGGTTCGCAATACCTCTGGCGAAATGGTACCGGTCGGCACTGTCGCTACGCTGCGTGAAAAGACAACGCCTTATCGTGTGCCTCGCTACAACCTCTATCCGGCAGCCGAAGTACAAGGCATCGCAGCGCCGGGTGTGGCTTCCGGCGTCGCCCTCAAGCGCATGGAGGAACTCGCGCGGCAAGTTCTTCCACCGGGAGTTGCGTTCGAATGGACCGACCTCGCCCACCAGCAGCAATTGCCGCATACCCCGACGTTGGCGATATTCGGGGCGGCCGCACTGTGTGTTTTTCTGGTGCTCGCAGCCCAGTACGAAAGCTGGAAGATGCCGCTTGCCATCGTGCTCATTGTTCCGATGTGCCTGTTGGCATCGTCGACGGGGCTTCATGTGCGAGGCATGCCTATCGACATCCTGGCTCAAATCGGCTTCGTCGTATTAGTCGGGCTCGCGGTGAAGAACGCCATTCTGATTGTCGAGTTTGCGCGTCAACGAGAGCACCACGGCGACGACACCGAAGATGCTGCGGTCAGTGCCGCCAAGACTCGCCTGCGTCCCATTCTGATGACCTCTTTCGCGTTCATTCTTGGAGTCGCGCCACTGGCCGTCGCCACGGGCGCCGGCGCGGAGATGCGCCAATCGCTGGGAACGGCAGTTCTGTTTGGCATGATGGGCGTGACTGTCTTTGGACTTCTTTTCACGCCGGCAATCTATACATTCATCCGTAATTTCAACAATCGAGACGCGAAAAAGACGTTGAGCCGAGCGTTTTCCGGTGGGAGCGCAAAATGAAGCGCATGACATTCTTGAAGACGAAAACGAGCATCGCAAGTGCGTTGCTTGGGCTGGCGGTAGCGGGTTGTGCAGTCGGCCCGGATTACGTTGCGCCGAAACCGGGGCTTGTGGCCTTTCACAATACCGCTGCAGCGTCGAAATCGCAAAGCAGCCCAGGGCCATCTCTCGACCAGTGGTGGCGCGCGTTCGATGACCCCATGCTCATCGAGGTTGTGCAACGCGCCCTCGCTCAAAACCTCGATTTGGCGGCATCTCTCGCCAGGGTGCAACAAGCGCGTGCCGCAGCGGCCGGCGCTGGCGCCGACCTGCTGCCTACGGTTGATTTCGGCGGGTCCGCGACTGCCGAGCACCAAAGTACACGAAGTCCGACAGGCAAGCTCGCGTCCCGCTTTCCAGGCTACTCCCGTACGAGCCACGAATACACGTTGGGGCCGGCGGCCAGCTGGGAAATCGACCTGTTTGGCGGGTTGCGGCGTGACGCCACGGCGGTACGCGAAGAAGCGCAGGCAGCGGAAGCCGACCACGCAGGCGTCCGCATCACCGTCGCTGCGGACGCCGCGGACGCGTACCTGCAAATTCGCGGTTATCAAGCCCGACTCGCGGTTGCCCAGGACCAGATCGAGACGGACCGACGTCTGTTGCAACTCGTCCGTGACCGATACAACGCCGGTTCTGCAACCGGACGAGAAGTGGCACAAGCGGACGCATTGCTCAAGCAAGCCCTCACCACCGTTCCTCCGTTGCGCATCGGGCTGGAGAAGCAGTTGAATCGCCTCGACGTCCTGATGGGGGTACAGCCAGGCACCTATGCGGGGGAGCTTGGGACACCACACGACGTCCCCGCCGTGCCGCCGATACCGAGCGACAACTCGCCTACGGACATGCTTCGTCGTCGACCCGACATCATCGCAGCTGAACGCAGGCTCGCTGCTTCAAATGAACACATCGGTGCAGCGATATCCGACTACTATCCGAAAATTTCGCTCTCTGGTGCACTCGGTCTTGATAGCGTAGGCACGAATCATATGTTCAGCGCCGCTGCCTTCCAGGCGGTGGGCGGAGGTGCCTTGCGCTGGCGACTTTTCGACTTCGGCAAAGTAGACGCGGAAGTGAAGCAAGCCAAGGGGGCCAACGCCGAGGCCCTGGCTGTCTATCGCCAGTCCGTGCTGCATGCTGCCGAGGACGTCGAGAATGCTCTCGTTACCCTTTCTCAGACTCAGATTCGTCTGGCAGAAATCCAGGACCAGATTGACGTACTGACAAAAGCGCGTGACCTGTCTCAGCAGGCGTATCGCGCAGGGTCAATCACGTTGACAGACGTTCTCGACGCCGACAGCCAGTTGCTCTCCGCGAGAGACGAGCTCGACGCCAATCGCGCCGACGCCGCGCGGGCCGCAGTGGGTGTCTACCGGGCATTGGGCGGTGGATGGGAACCAGACACCCATAACCTGACAGCTAGACACTATGACTCTCGTGAGGCAAAGGCTGGCCTGCCGTGAGGAATCAGACGCGGGTTAGCATTGCTGCCAGAGCCGCACGGTGCGGACAGGGCCGCACCCGGCGATTTCCGGCACGGAGGCCA
>NZ_JAAGPP010000096.1:0-36243 GCF_017104975.1 Burkholderia sp. Ac-20344 | reverse complement strand
CGCCGCTCGCGAGCGGCGCCACGGGCGGCGCCGGCGCCTGCTCGGGCGCACTCGCCGACGGGCCGCCGAGCGGCATCGTGATGCGCTGGCCGTTGCGCTCGAACACGACTTCGTCCGGGCCGATCGACACGACCGTCGCGCCCTCCTTCAGCCGCGCGCCTTCGAAATAGCGGCTGCCGTCGGCCGTCTCGATGTAACGCTGGTCGCCATCCCCGGCGAACACGGTCGTGATCTCCGGAATCCCGGCCATCCCGCCGAGCGTCGTCGCGGTGCGCGGCGCGGCCGAATCGGCGTCGCGCACGTGATCGACCACTTCGAGCGCCGGACGCGCATCCTTCATGTAGTTGCGGATACGCGGCTCGATCTGCGCGCGTGCGGCCGCACCGGTCACCTCGATCCGGCCGCGGCCGAGATACGCGACCGTCAGCGCCGTGTCGCTGAAATAGGTCTGCGCGGTCGCGACCAGGTCGCTGACCACGTAAATGTTGCCGAGCGCCGCGTTGTCGACGCCCGCGACGATCTGCGCAACCCGTTCGCGCGCCGCCGGATCGCTCACGTAGCCCGACACGATCACGCCGTCGTCGCGCGGCGCGACGGCCAGCTCCGGATACGCGTGCAGCAGTTGCTGCAGCCGGTGCGTGCGCGCGAGCACCGATTCGTGCTGCCACGGCAGGCGCCCCGACCATGTGACGAAGCCGTAGCCGAGCGCGCCCAGCAGCACGCCGAGCCATAGCGCGACCAGCGCGATCACGAGCCGCCGGCTGCCGAGGCGGCGCAGCCCGCCCGCGAGCCAGCCGAGCCATGCGGCCTCGCGCGCGGTATCCGGCGTGCCGGCATCATCCGGCAGCGCGACGCTCGCCTGCGCGTGCCGCGCGATGCCGAGCCGGATCGAGCCGACCGTCACGACGTCGTTCGGCGTCAGCGAGCGGCGGCCGGCGCCGAGCGGCTCGTCGTTGAACAGCACCGGCGCGCCGGCGTCGCCGCCGTGGTTCTGCACGGTCACCGCGAGCGCACCGACCTGCAGGCACACCTGTTTCGCGCCGATCTCGCGATCGGGCAGGATCACTTCGCAGTCGGCCGCGGTGCCGACCCAGTTCGCGCCGCGCGCGAGCGACATCGTGCGGCCGTACATCGGCCCGCTCAGGAAGCACAGGTTCCACGGCGACGCGAGCGCGGCCGCGCCGCTTCCCGCGCCGCCAGGCAATGCGCCGTCGCCGTGAGGATCAATGATGGTCGTCGACATGCGTGGTGGCTCCTGCGGTCGTCGCCGCCGGCTGCGACGCCGCATCGTTCGGCGGCGGCAGCGCGGGCGGCCCGAACTTCGTGCCGGGCAGCGGCTTCGGCGTCAGCGGCACCGCGACGTCGTTGTCCGGCGGGCGGTACATCGACATCCCTTCCGGATTGGCTGGCCCGTCGGTGCCCGGGTTCACCGGCGAGCCGTCGGGCGCATACATCGACGCGGTCGTCACCACGCGCGGCGTCAGCAGGTAGAACCGCTCCATGTGGTTGCCCGACTTGTCGGTGTACTTGAACAGGTTGCCGATCAGCGGAATGTCCGACAGCCAGGGCACGCCGCTCTTGTTCAGCCGCACTTCGTCGTCGTTGAAGCCCGCGATCAGCAGGCTCTTGCCTTCGTCGATCATCGTCTTGGTGACGATGTTGCGCTGCTGGATCACCGGCACGTTCGACACGGCCTGACCCGGCACGATGTTGCCGTCCTGGATGTCGATCGACATCATCACGCTCTGCGGGTTGCCCGACACCGCGGCCGCGTTGCGGATCGCCTCGTCGACGATCATCGGCGTCACCTTGATGCTCGTGCCGGTCGTCACGCTGTACAGCGACGAATCCTGGTAGCCCTGCACCTGCACGTAGAACTGGGTGAGGTTCTCGAGGATCGCCTCGGTGTTGTCGAGCGCGAGCACCTTCGGCTTCGATCGCAGCTGCGCCTGCCCCTTCTGCGCGAGCGCGTTCACGCGCGTGAGCAGGTAGTTGCGCAGCGACCCGCCGATCGACGCGGTCAGCGCGATGCCGGTCGGCATGAAGGTGCCCGTCTGTCCGGTTTCCGACGCGCCGATCCCGAACGTCAGCGGCGGATTGCCCGCGCCGTTGTACTGCGTGTTGCCGTTCAGCGGGTTCTGGCCATTGCCGATCTGCACGTCGCCGTGCGTCGTGTGCAGGCGCCAGTCGATCCCGAGGCTGTCGAGCGAATCCTCGTTGATGTCGATGATCGTCACGTTGATCTCGACGATGCGCGGCCGCTCGTCGAGCTGGTTGATCAGCGACTGGTAGCGGTACATGTTCTCCGGCAGGTCGCGCACGATCACCGCGTTGATCGCCGGGTCGGCGACGATCTGCGGCAGCGTGTCGCCGCCGCCGGCACTCGTGAACGGCGAGAGTCCGCCGCCGTCGCTGCCGTCGCCGGAATAGCCGCCCGCACGCTGGCCGCCGCCGATATCGGGGAAATCGAGACGCGGCACCGCGATCGTCAGCCCCGAGCCGAGCTTCACCTGGCGCGCAGCCTGCCCGAGCGGCGTGCTCGACGGCGCCGCGCTCGTGCCGCCGCCCTTGCCGAACAGCCGGCGCAGGATCGTCGCCACGCCGGGCACCGTCACTTCCTTGCCCGAGCGGTTGATCGTGAAATCCGACGCCCAGCCGTACTTGAGCCGGAACGCGCGGATGTCCGCGTGCGCGCCGTTCGCCGACGGATCGCCGACCGAGCCCACCGCCTGCCGCACGAGCTCGACGTAGCGGCGCGGGCCGGCCACGTACACGCTGTTCGCGCGATCGTTGATCACCAGCGTGTAGCGCTTGTCGGGAATCTGCATCGCCTGCAGCGCGCGGCCGATTTCGCCGGCCGCATTCGGCGGGATCGGGATCATCTGCGTCTGCGATTGATCGGCCGGATCGACGTACAGGAACGAGCCGTCGTAGTACCACGTGAGCCCGTAGGTCGAGCAGATCGTATCGAGCGTCTGCTGCGGCGTGCCGGAGAAGCGGCCGCTGATCACGCCGTCGACCTTCGGGTCGACCACCGCCGTCACGCCCTGCGACGACGCGAGCTCGCGGATGAAGTCGCCGATCTTCTTGCCGTTCGCGACGATCGTGAACGGCTTGTTGCGCCAGCGCAGGTCCGCGGCGCGCGCAGGCTGCGCGGGCGCCATGCACAGCGATGCCGCGAGCAGCGCGGTCGCGCACACGGCAAGCGCGGCCCGTTGCAGGCTGCGCGGTTGAAACCGGATCGAGGCGACGCGTCGACGCATCAAAGGACTCCTGTGGAAGAAACGAACATGCGTTCCAGCGCCTGCTGCGCGAAGCGCAGCACTTCGCCGCCGAGCCAGCCCGACAGCAGCACGAGTGCGACCATCACGGCGATCAGCCGCACCGCGATGCCGATATTGGCGTCCTGCACCTGCGTGACGGCCTGCAGGATCGCGACGACGAGGCCGGTGACGGTGGCGATCAGCACGATCGGCAGCGACAGCAGCAGCACGAGCATCAGCGCCTGGCGCGTCAGGTCGAGGATCGTCGAGCTCGTCATTGCACGGCTCCCGGCACGCGCACGTCGGCGCCCGCGCCGACCGTCCCGTCGTCCGGCGGGTTCTTGACCCAGCCCACCGTGTGCAGCTGCACGTCCTCCTCGACCTCCTGGTACGACAGCACCGCGAGTTCAGGCAGCACCGGCTGCAGGATCGTCTTCACGTAGCGGCGCGCGCCGAGCGCGACCATCACCGCGAGCCGTGCGGCGCCCTGCGCAGTGCCGTGGCCGCCGGGGCCGGCCGCCTGCGCGGCCTGCACGATCGCGCGCACCTGCTCGCCGATGTCCTGCTTGACCGCGCTCGACAGCGCGAGGAAATTGCCCTGCTTCGTGCGCATCACGGCACGCTCGATCCGCTCCTGCAGGTTCTGCTCGAACAGCACCACCCGCAGCTGGCGCGTCGTGCCCGCGTGGCGGTCGGTGATCATCCGGCGCAGGTCGACGCGCACGAGCTCGACCAGCGCGATCACGTCGTCGGGTTCGTTCGGCGCCCAGGTGATCAGGCTCTCGAAGATCACGCGCAAATTGCGGATCGGCACCTGTTCCGCCAGCAGCCGGCGCAACACCTCGGTCACGCGCTGCAGCGGCACGAGCCGCGTCAGTTCGCCGACGAGCTCCGGGTGGTCGCGGCGCACCAGATGCACGAGCGCCTGCGTCTCCTGGATGCCGAGCAGTTCGTCCGCATGCTGGCGCACGATCTGCTCGACGTGCGCGGCGAGCGCGCTTTCGCTCGACAGCCACCTGCCGTCGGGCGCGGCACCGTCGGGCTTGATCCACAGCGCGGTCGCGAACGGGCCGAACGCTTCGGCCGGCTGGCGCTCCGCGCGCTCGGGCAGCGGTGCCACGCCATCCCACAGCAGCCAGCCCGGCTTCAGCGCGCCTTGCGCGGCGAGCACGTCCTGCAGGTAGATCCGGTACGTCCCGGCCGGCGCACCTTCGTCGTCGTTCAGCGTGATGCGCGGGAACACCGTGCCGATGTCCGCGTCGACGCGCGCCTTCGCGCTCGACAGTGCAGCCTGCAGGTGGGCCAGGTTCAGGTTCGTGCGCAGGTCGTCGGACAGCGACACCGCGATCAGCGACGTGACGCCGGCCGCATGCGACACCTTCGCGGGCTGGCCGTCGTCGGCTGCGCCGACGCGCCCCGCGACATGAATCAGGTTGAAGCTGGGCGCGGCCGTCTTGCGCCTGAGCTGCGAGAACGCGAATGCGCCAAGGCCGAGCGCGATCAGCGCGAACGACCATTTCGGAAAGCCGGGCACGACGAGGAAACCGCTCAGCACGATCGCTGCGATCAGCAATGCGCGCGGATGCGCGCCCAGTTGCTCGCCGAGCTGTTCGCCGAGCTGGCGCTGCCGCGCATCGCGCGTCGCGACACGCGTCGTCACGATGCCCGCCGCGATCGACACGAGCAGCGACGGGATCTGCGACGCCATCCCGTCGCCGACCGTCAGGATCGCATAACGTTGCAGTGCTTCGCCGATATCCATCCCGTGCATCAGCGTGCCGACCGCGATCCCCGCGACGATGTTGATGAAGGCGATCACGAGGCCTGCGATTGCGTCGCCCTTCACGAACTTCATCGCGCCGTCCATCGCGCCGTGCATCTGCGATTCCTGCTCGAGCTTCTCGCGGCGTTCGCGCGCTTCGTCGGCGCTGATGATGCCCGCGCGCAAGTCCGCGTCGATGCTCATCTGCTTGCCCGGCATCGCATCGAGCGAGAAGCGCGCGCCGACCTCGGCCACCCGCTCCGAGCCCTTCGCGATCACGATGAATTGCACGACGGCGATCACGAGGAACACCACCCCGCCCACCACGACGTTGTTGCCGACCACGAGCCGCCCGAACGCGTCGATCACGTGGCCCGCGTTCGCGTGCAGCAGGATCAGCTTGCACGACGCGATGTTCAGCGCGAGCCGGAACAGCGTCGTGAACAGCAGCAGCGCGGGAAACGACGAGAAGCTGACCGCCGACGGCACGTAGGTCGACACTGTCAGCAGCACGACGCTCGCGGCGAGATTCAGCGAGATCATCCCGTCGAGCGCGGCCTGCGGCAGCGGCAGGATGAACAGCGCGACGACCGCGACGATGAAGGTCGCGAGGAACAGGTCGGCGCGCGGCGATGCGCCCCCGAGACGCCGTCCGGACACGCCGCGGCCGGCGGAAAACAACCGCTGCCAGTCGCGGGGGAGCGCCTTCGGTTCTGCCATCGTGCCGTTGTCCTGTCGTTATCGCCGGCTGGCACGGGCAACCCTGCCCCATGTCGCACGGACCGTTGAATGGGACGAGTGTAGCGACGGGAATCGATGGAAAAAGGGAGGCGCCTCGTAGCGCGAAAGCGCGTTTCCGGGCGACGATCGAATCGGACTACGAAACCCGGCGGCGCGTTCTGGCACGCGCCGCCGGAACCGCTTCCATCGCGCGCCGGGCCGCCGGCGCGCGCGTCAGGCGGACGTCAGGTCGGACGGCATCCGCCGTGCGGCGAGGTACGCGAGCTGCGCGCGGTTCTGCACGTTGAAGAGTTTTTCGAGCGAACGGATGTGGTGGCCGACCTTGTGCAGCGACGTGCGCAGCGCGCTCGCGATCTCCTGGTCGGACAGCCCGTGCACGAGCCGGTCGAGCACCTGCTGCTGCTCGTCGCCGAGCGCGAAGCCGCGGATGCGCGCGATGCGCGCCTCGAGGAACGGCAGTGCGACGCGATGCACGGCGAGGCTGACCGACAGCGCGCCGCCGATCACGCGATCGTCGATCCAGTCGGTGCCGTGCGTCTCCGACGTCACGTTCACCGCGACACGCAGGTCGAGGCGCGGCGCCGACAGGCCGAAGATCACGCCGCTGTTCATCGCATGCGCACGCAGATGGCCGGCGAGCGCCAGCACTTTGCGGTCGCCGCTGCCCTGCGCGGCCGCCTCGATCTCGTCGAGCCGCCACGCGACCGGAAAGCCGCTCTGCCGCACCTGCGCGAATCGCGGGTCGCTCTCGTAGAGCATGCCTTCGATGAACGGCTGCATGAACGTGGCCGGCGCGAGGTCGCGCAGCAGGTGGGCGCACAGAATGCGCCGCCCGATCATTTCATACGCGCCGTAACCGAGCGTGCTGAATCCGATTTGCCGCAATCGCGCATGACATTGCGCGAAATCGATCGGCGCGAGGTCGGATTTACCGGGCGTAATTTGAATTCCGGTAAAAACGTCGCGCTCGATTGCCTGATATTCGCTCGAATAAGCGGCAGCAGCCGTTATATCGCCTTGTGAGAACCATTCGACGCGTGGTGCGCCGTCAGCATGTGTCATGAGGAGCCCGCCCTTTCCCAATATGTGAACTGCGCCCCGTCACGATCCGGTCTTTTCTTTATGATTTTCTGGTCGTCGTTATATGCGTGCGAATATGAACCTTTCGCCGCCATTGGTATTACGGCATATTACGCGCACACTGGCATTTTTTGTACAATGCCCCCGCGTTTCGTCAGGGATGACGATCGGCGCATATCAAAACGATGCTCGATCGCACCGCCGCGATTGCCGTACACGATACGGCCGCCGCCAGGCGATGCGCGTCGATTCCGAGGGATGGCTCATGTCCGATATTGCATTGCATGAAGAAGCGGTCGCCCCAACCATTTCCCGCCCGCCGCGCGGGCTGAACGCCTGCGCGGATGCGCTGCGGGAGCGTGCCGTGCAGGTCGTCTGGTGCGACGACGTGAAGCGCGGCGATGTCGCGCAGCCGCACGCGCCGAAGCTCGGCGTCGCCGATACGCTCGCGCATGCGCAGAGCACGGCCGAGCGCAACCGGATCGTCACGAGCCTGCTGCATCTGACGGGCTTCTCGACGTTCGCGTACTTCGCGCTCGAATTCTCGCGCGAGCGGGTCGAAAGCCTGTATCTGCACGAAGCATTCACGCCGGCCACCTATCGCGGCGACTACGTGCGGCACAACCATCACGACATCGATCCGCGCACGCTCGGTGCACGCGTATGCAACATGCCGATCGTATGGGACCTGCAGCAGTTGCGCCGCGAACACCGCGAACGCGACGACGGCCCGCACGTCACGCCGGCCGCACTCGACGGCTTCCTGCAGACGATGCAGGACGACGGGATGTGCAGCGGCATCATGTATTCGATGGCCGTGCCCGGCACGCGGCTGCATGCGTTCATGAGCTTCACCGCACCGCGCCGCACGCGCGAATGGATCACGCCGTCGACGATCGAGCAGGCGCTGTCGATCGGGCTGTCGGTGCACAAGTTCGCATCGCCGCAGCTGATCTCGACGTCGCGCGAACGCGCGGTGAACGGGCTCACGCCGTTCGAGCAGGAACTGCTGCTCGGCATCGCCGAAGGCGCGTCCGACAAGGAGATCGGCCGGCGCCTCGACACCAGCGCGCACAACGTCGACTATCACCTGCGCAAGCTGCGCAAGCGCTTCGGCGTTGCGAACCGGATCCAGCTCACGTACCTGACGTCGAAGCTCGAGCTGATCTGACGGCCGCGCGGCACGTGCGGCGTGCCACAAGCGGACGCGTAAACGCCCATGCCGGCCTCGCGGGCCGGCATGGGCGGATTGCGGCGCGGCGCCCGGTCCGGCGCCGCTTCCTGTCAGGTGTGCTGCGTTACTTCAGCAGCGTCATCTGCACCACCTTGACGATCACGAGACCCACCGCGATCACGAGATAGCCGCGCAGCACGGCCATCCAGATCCGCGTCGCGAGCGTCATGTTCTGCGGCTCGAGCGTGTCGAGCGCCGGCATGCGCCACGTGTCGCGCAACGAGCGATCGATGGCCGGCTCGACCACGCGCTTGTTGCGGCGGACCAATACCGTCGCGATATAGCCCGAAATTGCGAGCACGGTGCCGCCGACCAGCACGTCGACGATCGCGTCGCCGCTGATATCCGGATACATCACCGACGCCGTGAGGATGATCGACAGCAGCACGAGCACCCAGATCACCGCGCCGGTGAACACGTTGAGCTTCGTCGAGTTGACCCACGGGCCGAGCACCTGGCGGTCATTGCACAGCACCAGCAGGAACACCGTCGCGCTCGGCAGCAGCACGCCCGCGAGCGTCTGCACGGCTTCGGTCAGCAGGCCGAGCGGGCTGCCCGGAATCAGCACGAGCGTGGCCGCGGCCGCGACGATGCCGAAATACACGAGATAGAAACCCTTCGCATCGGACACGCCGCGGTGCAGCGAGTGGCGGATCTTGAACACGTCGCCGATCGCATAGGCCGTCGACAGCGACACGGCCGCCGCGCCGATGATGCACGCGTCGAGCAGCGCCACCGCGAACAGCGTCGCACTCGTGCGGCCGGCATACTTCTCGAGGCCAGCAATGATGCCGCCCGCGTCGTTGAAGTTGCCGGCTTCCGGATGCCCGTGGAACAGCGCGGCGCTGAAACCGATCATGGCGACCGCACCGATCAGCACGAACACGATGCCGATCCACAGGTCGGCCTTCTCGTACTTCATGAAGCGCGGCGTGATGCGCTTGTCGATCACGTAGCTCTGCTGGAAGAACAGCTGCCATGGCGCGACGGTCGTGCCGACGATGCCGATCACGAGCAGCATCACGTCCGACAGCTTCGCGTGCGCGGGCCAGTTCGGCACGAAGAAATCGTGCGACATCTGTGCGACGGGCGGATGGATCGACACGAGCACCGGCACGAGCAGCAGGCTCAGCACGCACAGCCCGATCGCGAACCGCTCGAAGCGCCGGAAATCGCCGGTACTCACCGCGGCCATGGTCAGCGCCGCGGCCACGCACACGCCGGCGACCTTCGGCAGCCCGAAGAAATCCAGCACGAACGTGATGCCGATGAACTCGGTGACGATGGTGAGCGCATTGAGCAGGAACAGGTCGATCACGCTGAACGCGCCCCAGAACTTGCCGAAGCGCTCGAAGATCAGGCGCGCATGGCCGACGCCCGTGACCGCGCCGAGGCGCAGCACCATTTCCTGGTTCACGTACAGCACCGGCACGAGCAGCAGCAGTGTCCACAGCAGCGTCGTGCCGTAGTTCTGCCCGGCCTGCGTGTAGGTGCCGAATGCGCCGGCGTCGTTGTCGCCGACCATCACGATGAGGCCCGGGCCGATGATCGCGAGCAGCGTGCGCAGGCGCGCCCACCACGTGCCGCGTGTGCCGGTGTCGTGATGCGCGATCGTCCCGAGCGCGCCGCGGATGTCGCCCAGATGGGCTTCGTCGAGCACGGCGCCGCGTTCGACGGCGATCGGTGGAGAAACGTTGGATGGCGTGGACATGATATGTTCCGTACGGCTAATGGTTATTCGATTCGATGAGCGTGTGACCTTGGCATGCGCACGCGGCGCCTGCCCGCGGGCAGCTGCGTGTGCGCATGCCGAGACGCGCTCGGTGCGTCTTTCAGCGGATCAACGATTTCAGCTGGTTCAACAGGCGGGAGAACACCCGCGGACGGGCGTCGAGCGTCAGCATCGCGTCGTAGTGGTTGCGCGATTCCGTGACGTGCGGGAGATTCGACAGCAGAAGGCCGAAGTTCATGGTCTGGCTCCGTGCGGCGACGGCAGGCGTGCCGGCCGCGTATTGGGTGCGGGGCCAGTCCGGGCCTGAACGACGTGTCAGGCTAGTCGGCCGGATGGTCCCTGCGACCCGGGTTCAAAAGGGTCTGTGCGTGCAATGGGCATAAGGGACAACTGTCACTGTCGTTCATGGCGGCTCCTGTGCGGTGTTCCGGAGAACACGGTTGACCGCCGTCAGGCATGCGGGCCGGCATTCGCGCGCCCGGGAAAGGCATGCGCGAACGCGGCCGCCTGCCAGGCGGCGGTGAAACCGGACGGCGCATGCGAAAACGCATCACGCTAACCGGCGCGAATCAGGGTGCACGTAGGGATTTGCTGCGGAATGCTGCTGCGCGCACCGTTTGCCCGGGGGACAAACGGCGGCTTCTGGGAGGCGCGGACGTCGGTCGCTCAGGCGGAAATTTCGTTCGAAGATCGACTACTGCAGGCGTCCAAGGCGGCGGCCCCAAGAGTGAAGATGGCGGATTCTATGGACGGCCCGAAAGTGAAGTCAACCCCTCCCAACCCCATTTCCCGAAATAAATTTCCTGCGTCGCGGCACTGAAAGATTTGCCCTTGAAACCACGCACCGGAACCTTTCAGCGCGTCACGGCACGGTCACGGTCCGATGTGTGTGAACAACGGCGGAGCACCCCGCCGCCGCCTCGTCGTTCCGGCTGCGTGCCGCTGCCGCGCCGCCGCGATCCATGGCGACGCGCACGCCGCACACGGCGCCTTTCATGCGTTTTTACTTGCGCTGCAGCAAACGACGCGCATACAATCCGCCGCAATTCATCACAGGAGTCCCTCTGTGGACACATGCTCTAGTTGCAGTTCGATGCCGGTCCAGGCCGGCCACGCCACCGCGAGATAGCAGCCAGACGCATGTCTTACGCCGCTCGCTCGCATTCGTCGGGTGAGCGCGCTTCCTCCCGCGCCGGCCATCGCCGGTTCGTCCGTTGCACGCTCCATTACGTTCCACCCTCCGATCGCAGGCCGCATCACGCGCCCGCGCTCGATCACGTCGTCCGGCCCGAGCCGGACCGGACGGAGGCAGCGTCATGTTTCTTCAATCGTTCGCGGTCAGACTCAAGCGCATCGTGCATCTCGCATGCGACCGCTCATGCGTTTCCGGCCTCTCGCCGCTCGCCGACGCGTTCAGCAACTGGCGCGGCACGGCGCTCGCCCACGTGCCGGCAGCGCCGCGCCCGCTCGACTGCCTGCTGTTCGCCGCGATGGCAGCCGCGGTCGCGCTCGTCGCGCTGCTGTGCTCGGCCGCATCGCGCCTCGGCTTCGCGCAGGTGTGGCGCATCGGCGGCTGGCTGCCGTAAATCCACTCGTCGCGCGGCGGACGACGCACGCCCCTCGCCTCGCTTCCCGCATCACGTTTTCGTTTCTTCAGCTTAACTAATCAAACTGCCAACGGAATTCACATGAAGAACTAACTCGAACCCGTCCCGCGCACGTTCCGCATCAATGCGCTCGCCACGCTGCTGCTGTCGCTCGCCGCCGCACCCGCGTTCGCGCAAGCGTCGTCGCCGGCCGCGGCCGAACCGGCGGCCGGCGCCAGCGACGCCGCGCCCGCACAACAGGCCGCCGATGTTGCCGCGCCCGCCCCCACCGGACTCTGGGAGCGCGCGAACCTGCTCGGCAACATGGGCGGCCTGCGCGACGTGCTCGACGAGCACGGCATCACGCTGAGCCTGCAGGAAACCGGCGAGTACCTGTACAACACGTCGGGCGGCACGAATCGCGGCGGCGCCTACCAGGGGCTCACGCAATTCGGCTTCAATGTCGACACGGGCAAGGCGGTCGGCCTGCCGGGCGGCACGTTCAACGTGTCGGCCCTGCAGATTCACGGCACCAACCTCACGCAGCGCTATCTGCAGACACTGCAGACCGCGACCGGCATCGAGGCGAATTCGACCACGCGCCTGTGGGAGCTCTGGTACCAGCAGTCGCTGCTCGACGGCAAGGTCGACGTGAAGGTCGGGCAGCAGAGCGTCGACCAGGAATTCATGGTGAGCCAGAACGCGGCGACGTTCATGAACGCCACGTTCGGCTGGCCCGTGCTGCCGTCGACCGACCTGCCGGCCGGCGGCCCCGCGTATCCGTTGTCGTCGCTCGGCGTGCGGCTGCGCGTGAAGCCGGCCGATGCGTGGACCGCGATGGTCGGCGTGTTCGACGGCAACCCCGCCGGCCGCAGCGACGGCGATGCGCAGGTGCTGAACGCGCACGGCACGAACTTCAACCTGCGCAGCGGCGCATTCGTGATCGGTGAACTGCAGTACGCGCTGAACGCGCCGCCCGCCGATCCGAAGGCGCCGCAGCCGGGCGGCCTGCCGGGCACGTACAAGCTCGGCTTCTGGTATCAGTCCCAGCATGCGAACGACCCGCGCTACGGCACCGACGGCCTGTCGCTCGCAAATCCGGCGAGCAACGGCATGGCGGCCACTCATCGCGGCAATTACGGGTTCTATGCGGTCGCGGACCAGATGGTGTGGCGGCCGTCGGCCGACAGCCCGCGCTCGGTCGGCGTGTTCGCACGCGTGATGGGTGCGCCAGGCGATCGCAATCTCGTCGATTTCGCCGCCAACGCAGGCGTGACGCTGAAGGCGCCGTTCAAGGGACGCGACAACGACGTCGCGGGCCTCGCGGTCGGCTACGCGAAGATCGGCTCGCATGCGCGCGGCCTCGACGGCGACACCGGCGTCTACACGACGCCCGGCTATCCGGTGCGCCGCGCGGAAACGGTCGTCGAAGCGACGTACCAGTACCAGGTCGCGCCGTGGTGGCAACTGCAGGCCGACCTGCAGCACTTCTTCCGTCCGGGCGGCGGCATCCCGAACCCGAACGCGGCCGGCGCGCGCATCGGCGACGAAACGGTGGTCGGCGTGCGCACGACGATCACGTTCTGAAGCACTCGAGCAAGCCGGATGCAGACACGGGCCGGACGGCCGCTCGCGCGACAGTCCGGCCCGTGCGTTCTCTTGCGGCGCAAGCGCGCGGCCCGCGCCGCGCGTCACTCGCCGTACAGCCCCAGCAGTTTCAGCGTGACACCGTTGGTCCAGCCGAACCCGTCCTGCAGCGGATATTCGCCGCCCCCGCCGCCGCCCGTGCCGGCGCCTTCGACCACGTACTTCTCGACGAGCTTGCCTTCGGTCGCATACACATGCTTCACGTCGGACAGGAAGCGCGTGCCGATGTCCTTCGCGAGCGCCGGTTCGCCATAGCGCCGCAGCCCGTCGATCGCGATCCACTGCAATGGCGCCCAGCCGTTCGGCGCATCCCACTGCTGCCCCGTGTTCTCGGTGGTCGTCGCGAGGCCGCCCGGCTGCAGCAGCGTCTTGCGCACCTCGCGCGCGGTCGCCTTCGCGCGCTCGGGCCAGGCCACGCCCGCGAACAACGGATACAGCGCGGCGGCCGTCACGGCGTCGCGCGGCTTGCGCAGTTGCCAGTCGTAGTCGCCGTAGTAGCCGCGGCGGTTCCACAGATAGCGGTTGATCGCGGCCGCCCGCCGCGCCGCGCGCGCTGAGAAATCGGTCACGCATGCAATGTCGCGCGTGACCGCGCAGCCCTTCACGATCGTCGTCTCGAGATGGAACATCAGGCTGTTCAGGTCGACCGGCACGATCGACGTCGTGCGGATCGTCGCGAGCGTCTTGCCGTCGCCGAACCAGCGCGAGCTGTAGTCCCAGCCGCTTTCGGCACCTGCGCGCAGGTCGCGGTAGACCTCGTTCGCCGGACGCCCCGGCGCCGACTTCGCGGTCGTCACGTCCTCGAGATACGACTCGTCGCGCGGCGTATCGCTTGCATCCCAGTAGCGGTTCAGCGCCGCGCCATCGGGCATCGCAACCACATTGCGCGCGGCCTGCCCGCGCGGCGTCGTGGTTTCGCCCTGCATCCAGTACGCATGCTCCTTGCGCAGTGCCGGCAGGTATTTCTGGTAGACCTTGTCGCCTTCGGCCTGCGCGGCAAGCGTGACCATGTAGGCGAAGAACGGCGGCTGCGAGCGGCTCACGTAGTACGTGCGGTTGCCGTTCGGGATGTGCCCGATCGTGTCGATCAGATGCGCGAAGTTGTCGAGCATGGTGTCGACGAGATCCTCGCGGCCCGACACCTGCAGCCCGAGCATCGTGAAATAGGTATCCCAGTAGTAGCCTTCGCGGAAGCGGCCGCCCGGCACGACGTACGGCTTCGGCAGCGGAATCAGCGAACTGTAGGGCGGCACCGTCGTGCTCGTGCTCGTGCGCGTGAGCTGCGGCCACAGCCAGTCGATGTGCTGGCGCAGCGTCTGGTTCGGCGGCGGCGTCACGCCGCCTTCCGGGGGCGGCGTGAAATGCTGGCCGACGAACGCCTTCAGCGAGAAGCCCGGCTGCGATTTCTGTTGCTGATACAACTGCACGATCTTCGCGGGATCGCTATCGGGCGTCGCGTCGACGAAGGTCTTCTGGTCGGGATAGATCTGCGCGGTCTGCACCGCGACGAACAGGTCGCCGTAGAGCTGGCTCGGCGGCGGCAGCAGCGTGCCCGACGCCGGGCCGGCAACCGCGGCCGTGGCCGGCGGTGCCGACTGACTGGCCGCCTGCGCGGCGGCCTGGTTCGTGTTGTCGGCCTGCGCGGCGCAGCCGGCAATGGCGAGATACGCGACCGCCAGTGCCGCGGCCCAGCGAAGACGCGGCACGGGTGGCGCGAGAGGCGGTGAGAGACAGAGCGAGAAGCGCGTTGAGAAGCGGGTCGAGAAACGCAATGCAATCGATGCGGCACGACGTGACGTCATGACGTGTCCCCTCCTTTCGATGGTGAGTGGATCAGCACGAGGTCTCGTTCGCGCGCACGCTCGTCTCGATGGCCCTCGATCGATGCGCGTCGTTTTGTGTTGCGAGTGGATCCGACTGTCGCACGAAACGTGCACATCAAGCAAGTTTCGAATCGCGTGATTCGCGCGACTCGCGCAGATAGCCGCGTACCGCCCGCCACGCACGCGCGTCGAGCGCATCCGCATCGGTCTCGCCGCGTGCGCCCGCCGCATCGACGATCCCTTTCACGATCGCGAGCAGATCGTGCGCGACGACGTCGGGCACGGCAACCCGCGGCGCGTCGCGCAGCGCGAGCGCATGCAGCAGCGTCGCGTGGATACTGTCCGCGACGCGTGCGGTGCGCGCACCGAGCGGCAGCCGCGCCTCCTCGAAATCGATCAGCCGCGCGAGCACGGGACGGCGCATCTGGTGCGCGACGGCCGCGCGCACCAGGGCGCGCAGTACGCCGTCGCATGACGACAGTACGCCAGCCCGGTCGACGTCGTCGAGCAGATGCGCACTCTCCCGCTCGACGAGCGCGGCCGTCAGCGCATCGCGATTCGGGAAGTACTGATAGAGCGAACCGATGCTCACGCCGGCCAGCGCCGCGACCGCGTTCGTCGTGTAACCGTCGAAGCCGTCGCGCTCCAGGATGCGAGCAGCGGCCTCGACGATCGCGTCGACGGTGGCCACCGAGCGGCGCTGACGCGGCGCCTTGCGGGGCGACAGCGGGATTCGTGGGGACGATTCGGACATGGTCGGAATGCGAGTTTCGAATATGAGCAAACGCTCATATTCTAGAAACGCCCTCCCGCTCTGTCAAAAAGGAATCGGCATGCCCCGGCAAACCGCGCCCCCGCTCACCGTGTTCATGCTCTTGAAGACACGCCTTGAATGGCTCGGCTTCCCCGCGCCCGAACGCTTACGGCTGCTGCGCAACCACATCGCGCCGATCCGCAAGACTCACGGCGAACGCGTGTCGCCGCGCCTCTACGACACCCGGTTCTACTCGGCACGCATGATCGACGTGTGGATCCGGGACGCGCAGGATCGCCACACATGCGAACTCGCGATCGACGCGCGTCGCGAGCGGCCGTTCCGGGATCGCGACGTCGGCATCGTCGCGATCCTGCCCGGCGTCGAGAACGCATCTGCGTCCAACGACGACGAAGTCGCGCTGTTTGCCGTCGAGGTCCATGCGGCACGCAGACGCCGTGCATGCGCCGCGTTTGCGCAGTCGTTCTTTCTGCACCGCCCGCCAACAAGGACGACTGTTGCAACATGCGGAACAACTGTTGTCGTACGTGACTCAACGGTCACATTGTGGGCATAATGGCGTCTTTACCGCGCGCCCAGCCCATGTCGCCCGTCTTTCTAGCACCGCTCATCGTTGCCTGTGCGTTGTTCATGGAAAGCGTCGACGCGAACATCATCGTCACCGCACTCCCCGCGATGGCGAGGGACTTCGGGCACAGCCCCGTCACGTTGAACATTGCGATCACCGCCTACGTGGTCGGGCTCGGTGTGTTCATTCCAATCTGCGGCTGGCTGGCCGACCGCTTCAGCGCACGCGCCGTGTTCCGCACCGCGATCGGCATCTTCGTCGTCGGGTCGCTGATGTGCGCAGCATCCAGTTCCCTCGGCGTGCTCACGTTCGCACGCTTCATCCAGGGCGTCGGCGGCGCGATGATGGTGCCCGTCGGCCGCATCATCATCTTCCGCGCAGTGCCGCGCTCGGATCTCGTCCGGGCGATGAACTACCTTGCGATTCCCGCGCTGTTCGGGCCCACGGTCGGGCCGCTCGTCGGCGGCTTCATCACGACCTACCTGCACTGGCGGATGATCTTCTTCATCAACGTGCCGATCGGCATCTACGGGATCTACCTCGCGAGCAAGCACATCGCGAATACGCGCGAACCCGATCCGGGCCCGCTCGACTGGTTCGGCTTCCTGCTGTCGGCCAGCGGCGCCGCGTTGCTGCTGATGGGTCTTACGCTGATCGACGGTTCGCTCACGTCGCGCTCGAATGCGCTCGTCATGTGCGTGGCCGGCACCGCCCTGCTCGCGCTCTACGTGCCGTACGCGCGCCGCAAGGAGCGCCCGGTGCTCGACCTCAGCTTCCTCAAGATCCCGACGTATCACGCGAGCGTCGTCGGCGGGTCGCTGTTCCGCATCGGCCTCGGCGCGGTGCCGTTCCTGCTGCCGCTCGCGCTGCAGGAAGGGCTCGGCATGAGCGCGTTCCACTCGGGGCTCATCACGTGCGCATCCGCGTTCGGCGGCGCGATGAGCCGCTCGACGGCCACCCACACGCTGCGCCGCTTCGGCTTCCGCACGGTGCTGATCTACAACGCGGCATTCGCAGGGCTCGCGATCGCCGCGTACGGCGTGTTCCATCCCGGCATGGCGACCTGGGCGATCTGGCTGATCGTGCTCGTCGGCGGCATCTTCCCCGCGCTGCAGTTCACGAGCCTGAACTCGATGATCTACGCGGACATCTCGCCGCGCGACGCGGGCCGCGCGACGAGCCTCGGCAGCGTCGTGCAGCAGATGTCGCTTGGTCTTGGCGTGACGGTGGCCGGCCTCGTGCTGCACATTTCGCACTGGCTGCAGGGTCATCAGAAGATGGTGTGGTCGGATTTCTGGCCCGCGTTCGTCGTGGTCGGGCTGTGCTCGTTCGCGTCGATTCCGATCACGCGGCGGCTGCCGCCCGGCGCCGGCGACGAAGTCGCGCGCGGCAAGCGGCAATAGCAATCAGGCAGACGAGCGGGAAATAGCGAAAGGGGCAGAACGGGCAGAGAGAAAAGCCGCCCGCGAAGGAAACCGGAAAAACAAAAAAATCAGCGGACATCCACACGGGGCCGGTGCACAGCCGCATGGATGTCCGCTCAGGGCTCCGGGTCTCCCGATGGGGGTTGAGAATCCCGGATTCGCTTCCTGCGTGCCATGGACATATGTGCGTCGGAAGCAAAATCGTTGCGCGTATTGAGCGTCGCGCCATGCACTGCACTATAGGGAAACTTGCGAAATGCATCTGTCAACCATTGTCAGACACGGTGCATCGGCACGTCGCACGCGCGCGCCGCTTTCGCGCTAAAGTGGTTCCCGACCATCACTCCCGGCCGCCCTTCCGATGCTTACGCTCTCGACCGCCGCCGCCCGCGCGCTGCACCTCGCCGCGCAAGGCCTGCTGACGCCGCCCCGCCGCAAGGCAACCAAATCCGACGTGCTCGACACGATCCGCCGGATGGCGCAGCTGCAGATCGATACCATCCACGTCGTCGCGCGCAGCCCGTATCTCGTGCTGTTCAGCCGTCTCGGCGATTTCTCGCCGCAGTGGCTCGACGAACATCTCGCCGAGGCGCGCCTGTTCGAATACTGGTCGCACGAAGCGTGCTTCCTGCCGGTCGAGCAGTTCGGCCTGATGCGCTACAAGATGCTCGATCCGTCGGGGATGGGCTGGAAGTACGCGGCCGAATGGCACGAGCAGAATCGTCCCGACATCGACCGGCTGCTCGCGCGGATTCGCGCCGACGGCCCCGTACGGTCGGCCGATTTCGCCCGCGAGGATGGCGTGAAAGGCAACGGCTGGTGGGATCGCAAGCCCGAGAAGCGTCACCTGGAAGTGCTGTTCACGACGGGCGACCTGATGGTGTCGGAACGCCGCAATTTCCAGCGCGTGTACGACGTGCGCGAGCGCGTGCTGCCCGATTGGGACGACACGCGCGACCTGCCGCCGCGCCACGCCGTGCTGCCCGCGCTGCTCGACTACACGTGCCGCGCGCTCGGTGTCGTGCGTGCGGACTGGGTGGCCGACTACTATCGGCTGCCGCGCCGTTCGTACCGCGCGGAGCTCGAGCAGCTCGCGGACGCGGGCGACCTGATCCCGATGACCATCGAGGACTGGAAGGAGCCGGCCTACGTGCATCGCTCGCTCGAAGCGCTGCTGCCGGCCGCCGAGGCCGACACGCTGCGCTCGACGGTCACGACGCTGCTGTCGCCGTTCGACCCGGTCGTATGGGACCGGCGGCGTGCGTCGACGCTGTTCGATTTCGATTACACGATCGAATGCTATACGCCCGGGCACAAGCGGCGTTACGGCTATTTCTGCCTGCCCGTGCTGCATCGCGGCCGGCTGGTCGGGCGCATCGACGCGAAGGCGCATCGCACGCTCGGTACGTTCGAACTGAAGGCCGTGCATGTCGAGCCGGGCGTGCGGCTCGGCACGGGGCTCGCAGCCGATGTCGCGAAGGCGGTGAAGAAACTCGCGGCATGGCACGGCACGCCGGAAGTCACGGTCGGGCAGGCTCCGCCGGAGCTGGTGAAGGCGCTGGCCGGCGCGTAGTCGTTCACGCAGCCGGCTGGCACAGCGGCGCCGCGCGCCGCCGGCCGCCAATCAGTCGCGCAGCTTGCGGAAACGCGGCGTGCCGTCTTCGAGGTTCCCGTTGAACATCGCTTCCGGCCGTACCCACAGCCCGCGCGCATGCGGCCACAGGTGTTCGTACACGACCACCGATTCCTCGGTTTCGGAATGGCGGGCAACGCCGATGTAGCGGTACAGCCCGCCCTTGTAATGGCGATGCGTCGCGAGCTGTTCGGCTTCCTGTTCGGTCATGATGGGCTTCTCTTCGGCAAAAACGGAAAGCGCGTATTGTATGCGCTGCGCCGCGCGTCAGCGTTTCGCGTAGATGTCCGGGCGGCGGATCTCCATCACCCGCTCGGGATTCGCGGACGGCCCGAAGCCGACCGGCCGGTACAGCTCGTGCGCATCGGACGTCACGAGCATGATGCGGCGCAGGCCCTGCACCATCTCCTGCGCGAATACGTGGTCGATCAGCGCGCGGCCGTAGCCGTTGCCGCGTTCGGCCGGCAGCACGAACACGTCGCACAGGTACGCGAACGTCGCATGATCGGTCACGAGCCGCGCGAAGCCGACGAGCCGGTCGCCCACGTAGGCGCCGAAGCATAGCGAGCCCTCGATCGCACGCTCGACCACGTCGCGCGGAATGCCCTGCGACCAGTACGCGTCGCGATGCAGGAAGTCGAAGATCGCGTCGACGTCGAGTTCGCGCTTGTCGGTGGAAAATCTCAGCGTGGCGGGAGTGGCAGCGGGCACGTCGGTCTCCGGTCGGGGTCGTGGAAGGCGAAACGTTGACGATACCGCGCGGCGTGAGGGGCTACAAGCGGCGCGGCTCATCCGGAAGAGGCGAAGAAGCTGCTCGACTATCTGGCGTCGCCGCAGGCGCAATCGACCATGCGGGCGACGGAGCTCGATTCGGTGACAATGTCGGCTGCCCAATCAACCCGCCACGCCGCTTCATGCCCTTCCGCCTCATCGCATTCGACTTCGACGGCACGCTCGCCGATTCGCTCGACAGCTTTCTCGCGGCGCTGTCGGAAGCGTCGCGCATGCACGACTTTCGCGACGCCACGCCCGAGCTGCGCCCGGCGCTGCGCGGCATGTCGGCCCGCGACATCATTCGCGCGCTCGACGTGCCGATGTGGAAAGTGCCGCGCGTGACGATCGACATGCGTCGCCTGATGCGGCCGCGCATCGCGCAAGTGGCATTGTTCCCCGGCGTCGACGAAACGTTCGATGCGCTCGCCGCGCGCGGCATCCGCATTGCGATCGCCACGTCGAACACCGAAGAGATCGTGCGCGACCGGCTCGGCCCGCGCGCCAGCAGCCGTGTCGAGCATTTCGCATGCGGCATTCCGCTGTTCGGCAAGGCACGTCGCCTGCGCGCACTCGTTCATGAGGCCGGCGTGCGTAACGACGAAGTGCTGTACGTCGGCGATGAAATCCGCGACGCCGACGCGGCACGGCGCGCACGCATCGCATTCCAGGGCGTCGCGTGGGGCTACACCGCGCCGGACGCGTTGCAGGCGCATTGCGCGACGCCATTGCTGCCTCGTCTCGACGCACTGCTCGATCGCGTGTGATGCATTCGCGCGCATCGTGCGTCCGGCTCGCCGCGTCGCTCGACGCGCACGACACGACACGACACGACACGACAGCACGACGATGCAATACAGATGACACACACGCGCATCGCGCATGCCCCGTGCGCGCAAAAATTGCTGCCGTCGCGCACGCAACAGGTACGCAATACCTGCCGACGTTCTTGCTCATCGGTCCGTCTTACCAACCGTTACACAAACCACAGCGCGGTTGCACCTGCTACCGGATCGCTCTCCTAGAATCAGTCGGGCCGGGAAACACTTCGACCGGCGCCGCGGCAGAGCGGCGGTCGAATCCGGCCCGGGCGCGCCCGGTCTCTCGCACAGCGACGGATCACATGATCCGTTTTTCAACCAGAGCCCCGATCGAAAGGAGGTCACATGAACCGCTTTCCCCACATCTCGCGCCTTGCTTTGTCTGCCGCCGGCCTGCTTCTCGTCGCCGTGACGGCGACCGCGCAAACCGCACAACCGGCACCCGCCGCACCGGCGGCACCGGCCGCTGCCGCGACACGTATCCACGAAGCCGACCAGACGTTCATCACGGACGGCACGAAGACCATCTCGACGCAGCACGACGCGGCACGCATCGCCGATGCGCGCACGGCGGACAGCCAGGTCAAGGCATTCGCGCAACGCGTGTCGGCCGACGATGAAAAGATCATCCAGGCGATGCGCGCAGCCAGCCCGCGCGGTATCGACGTGCCGGCCAACGACCCCGACACGGCCGTGCTGAACAGCATCAAGACCCTGCGCGGCGCCGAGTTCGACAAGGCGTATATCGAGCAGGTCGCGCTCGCCGGCCAGCAGAAGGCCATCTCGGCATTCCAGGCCGAGATCGCATCGGGCCGCGACACGAAGCTGAAGGAGGTCGCCCGCCAGTCGCTGCCGATCCTGCAGAAGCACTACGCGGACGCGCAGAAGCTCGCGGAACGCCACCACCTCGCCTCGGCGCAGTAACGCGCCGCAGCGCCGCGCATCGTGCGCGGCGCATGGCGTCCCCCGTCGTCGCGTCGCCGCTCCCGTTCCGGCGGCGCGACGCACGTCAAACGACACCCGTTACACGTTACGGCGCGAGCTTCGCCAACAGCCGCGCACGCACTTCCGGCCATTCGTCGTCGATGATGCTGAAGCGCACCGAATTGCGCTTGCGGCCATCCGGCATGATCCGCTCGTGACGCACGATGCCCTCCTGCTTCGCACCGAGCCGCAGGATCGCCGCGCGCGATTTCTCGTTCAGCTCGTCGGTCGTGAATTGCACGCGCACGCATTGCAGCACGTCGAACGCGTAACCCAGCAGCAACCATTTCGCTTCGGTATTCGCGCGCGTGCGCTGCGCCGATTCGCTCAGCCACGTATGGCCGATCTCGAGCTTGCGGTTCTTGCGATCGATCTTCCAGAAGCGCGTGCTGCCGATCACGCGGCCCGATGCGCGATCGACGATCGCAAACGGCATCACGGTGCCGGCCGCACGCCCCTGCAATGCGCTGTCGATATAGGCGTCGATCGTGTCCGGGCCCGGCACGACCGTGACTTTCAGATTCCACAGCTGGCCGTCGGCGGCAGCGTCCAGCAGCGCCTGCCGGTCGGATCGGTCGAGCGGCTTCAGTTCGACGCGTTCGCCGGTGAGGATCGGTTGTTCGAGGGAAGCAGAAACGTCGGTCATGAAGGGTTCCGGAAAGAGACGACGACGGCGAGACGCCCATCATACGGCCGCCTCAGCCGAGGAGCGTGGCCAGCCGGCGGCGGATCGCCTTCGCCTCGCCGCGCAGTGCGCCGGCAAACGCGTCGAGGAGCAGGCTCGTCGGCCGGTGCTCGGGCACGATCACGCTGACCCGGTACGGAAACGACCGCGTGAGCGGCCGCACGTGCAGGTCGCGCCCGACGAAGTCGAGCGCGGTCAGCGGATTGACGATCGCGGCACCGAGCCCCTGCCGCACGAACGCGCACACCGACACGGCCGACGGTGTGTCGACGACCGAACGCGGCGCCACGCCGAGCTGCGCGAACGCCTCGTCGATCAGGATGCGGTACGGATCGTTCAGCGACAGGCTCACGAACGGGCGATCGGCGAGATCCAGCAGATCGATCGCGTCCTGCGCGAGCAGCGGATGGCCGTCGGGCAGCACGCACACTTCGTCGACTTCGAGCAGCGGCGTGAGCACGGTGCCGGCCGGCGCGACGTCGCGCTCGGTCAGCCCGAGGTCGTAACGCTGCGCGGTCAGCCACTCTTCGAGCACCGGCGATTCCTGCGTCGCAACCGACACGCTGACGCCCGCGTGCTTCTCGTTGAAGCGCCGGCACGCGCCGGGCAGGATCGCGTGCGAGAACGCCGGCAGCGCGATCACCGACAGTTGACCGTCGCGAAACTCGCGCAGCCGCGCGGCCGTCTCCGCAACACGTTCCAGCCCCACATACGCGAGCCGCACGTCGTCGAACAGCGTGAGCGCGGCCATCGTCGGCCGCAGCCGGCCGTGCGTGCGCTCGAACAGCGCGAAGCCGACGACCTGCTCCATTCGGGCGAGCTCGCGGCTGATCGTCGGTTGCGACGTATAGAGCATCTCGGCCGCGCGCGTCGTGCTGCCGGTGACCATCAGCGCGCGAAAGACCTCGATATGGCGGTGCGTGAGCATGATCTTCTATATCAGATATGAATCGAATATCGATAAACAGGCATTTTACTGTATAGCCGATCAGGCGCATCATTCACGCTATCCGTTCATTCGTTCCGATTCATCTGCCATGTCCCTCGATTCCCGCCAGCTCGCGACGCTCGCGCAGCAATACGGCACCCCGCTGTGGGTGTACGACGCCGACGTCATCCGTGACCGCATCGCCCAACTGCGTCAGTTCGACGTGATCCGCTATGCGCAGAAGGCGAACTCGAACATCCATATCCTGAAGCTGATGCGCGACGAAGGCGCGTGCGTCGATGCGGTGTCGCTCGGCGAGATCGAGCGTAGCCTCGCGGCCGGGTTCAGCCCCGCCGGCGAGCCGGAAGGCGTCGTGTTCACGGCCGACCTGATCGACCGCCCGACGCTCGCGGCCGTGCTGAAGCACGGCGTGACCGTCAACGCCGGTTCGCTCGACATGCTCGCGCGCATCGGCGAGCATGCACCGGGCCACCGCGTGTGGCTGCGGGTCAACCCCGGTTTCGGCCACGGCCACAGCAACAAGACCAACACCGGCGGCCCGCAGAGCAAGCACGGCATCTGGATCGACGACGTGCCGCGCGCGCTCGAGATCGTGCGCCAGTACGGGCTGAAGCTCGTCGGCATCCACATGCATATCGGTTCGGGCGTCGACTACGGCCACCTGTCGCAGGTGTGCGATGCGATGGTCGATCTCGTCACGTCGCTCGGCCATGACATCGACGCGATCTCGGCCGGCGGCGGCCTGTCGATCCCGTATCGCGACGGCGAGCCGCGCGTCGACGTCGGTCACTACTTCAGCCAGTGGGACGCCGCACGCAAGCGGATCGAACGGCATCTCGGCCACCCGGTGCGCATCGAGATCGAACCGGGCCGCTTCCTCGTCGCCGAGGCCGGCACGCTCGTGACCGAAGTGCAGGCCGTCAACCGCCGGCCGAAGCACGATTTCGTGCTGATCGACGCGGGCTTCAACGACCTGATGCGCCCGTCGATGTACGGCAGCTACCACGCGGTGTCCGTGCACGCGCACGACGGCGCGCTGCCTGCCGGCCGGCCGCTCGTCGATCTCGCGATCGCGGGGCCGCTGTGCGAATCGGGCGACGTGTTCACGCAGGACGCGGGCGGCGTGGTCACGCACCGCAAGCTGGCGCAGCCGCAGATCGGCGACCTGCTGTTCCTGCACGACGCGGGCGCGTACGGCGCGTCGATGTCTTCGAACTACAACAGCCGGCCGCTCGCGCCGGAAGTGCTCGTCGATCGCGGCACGCCGCGGCTGATCCGCCGCCGGCAGACGATCGACGAATTGCTCGCGCTCGAGACGTTCGAGTAACGCGCGCATCACGGAACGGGGCGCGCGGGCCCTCGACCGGCCGCGCCCGCGCCTTCGTTCAGGCGCGCCCGTCACCCCGCGCGCTGCACGGGCGCCATCTTCGAGAAATACTTCGCGCCCGCCACGCAGCCGACCACGACGAGCGTCACCACGACCATCGACGGCGGCACCGTCTCGTGCAGCAGCCCGGCTGCCAGCAGCAAGCCGAAGAACGGCTGCAGCAGCTGCAACTGGCCGACGCCCGCGATCCCGCCGAGCGCAAGCCCGCGATACCAGAACACGAAGCCGATCAGCATGCTGAACAGCGACACGTATGCGAGGCCCCACAGCGCGGCGGTCTCGACGCCGTCGAACGTCGCGGGCCAGGTGAGCCACGTGAGCGGCAACATCAACGGCAGCGACAGCACGAGCGCCCACGAGATCACCTGCCACCCGCCGAGCTCGCGCGACAGGCGCGCGCCTTCCGCGTAACCGAGCCCGCATGCGACGATCGCGGCGAGCATCAGCGCATCGCCGATCACCGACGCCTGGCCGCCGTTGCGCAGCGCAAACGCGGCCACCGCACCGCTGCCGACGATCGAGAAGATCCAGAACGGCAGCCGCGGCCGTTCGCCGCCGCGCCACACGCCGAACAGCGCGGTCGCGAGCGGCAGCAGCCCGACGAACACGATCGCGTGCGCGGAAGTCACGTGCTTCAGCGCGAGCGCCGTCAGCAACGGAAAACCGACCACGACCCCGAGCGCGACGATGGCCAGCGACACGGCCTCGGCACGCGTCGGCCGCCGCTGCTTCAGCATGACGAGCAGCAGCAGGCCGAGCGCACCGGCGATCGTCGCGCGCGCGAACGTGAGGAACAGCGGGTCGAGCCCCTGCACCGCGACACGCGTCGCGGGCAGCGAGCCACTGAAGATGATCACGCCCAGCAGGCCGCTGAGCCATCCGTCGGTCGTCTTTTGCACGGGAAATCCTGAACGGGGAAAGGGGATCTCCGATGATCCGCCGCCCGTGAAAAGCGCGTAAGCTACAGCCCAATACAATTCGGACAAACTGTACTGGACAACCCGCCGTACAGTTCATTCTTCGCCATGAGCCAGGCCGCCCCGCTTCCCGTTCCGCCCACCCCGTCGCGCACGCGCGTGGAAACCGTGATGGATACGTTGCGCGCACGGATCGCGAGCCGTGCGCTGATGCCGGGCGCGCGCGTGCCGTCGATCCGGATGATGGCGGACGGGCTGGGCGTATCGAAATCGACGGTCGTCGATGCATACGAGCGGCTCGCGAGCGAAGGCGTGCTCGTCGCGCGGCGCGGCTCGGGTTTCTATGTGTCGGGACACGCGCCGCCGCTCGCGCTCGCCGATCTCGGCCCGCGCCTCGATCGCGGGCTCGATCCGCTATGGCTGTCGCGCCAGTCGCTCGAGGCGGCGCCGACGTCCGTGAAGCCCGGTTGCGGATGGCTGCCGCCGTCGTGGCTGCCGGACGAGAGCCTGCGCCGCGCGCTGCGCGCCGCGTCGCGCGACGAATCCGACGCGCTGACCGACTACGCCACGCCGCTCGGCCTGCCCGCGATGCGCCAGCAGCTCGCATGGCGGCTCGCGCAGCACGGCGTCCAGGCCGAACCCGCGCAGATCATGCTGACCGACGGCGGCTCGCATGCACTCGATCTCGTCTGCCGCCTGCTGCTGGAGCCTGGCGACACGGTCGTGCTCGACGATCCGTGCTACTTCAACTTCCAGGCACTGCTGCGCGCGCACCGTGCGCGGATCGTCAGCGTCCCGTATACGCCGAACGGCCCGGACCTTGCGCGCTTCGAGCAGGTGCTCGCCGAGCACCGGCCGCGCCTGTACATCACCAACGCGGCGCTGCACAACCCGACCGGCGCGACGCTCGCGGCGCCCGTCGCGCACCGGCTGCTGACGCTCGCGGCCGGGCATGGCCTGCTGATCGTCGAAGACGACATCTTCGCGGATTTCGAGAGCACGCCCGCGCCGCGTCTCGCGGCCTTCGACGGGCTGTCGCGCGTCGTGTCGATCGGCAGCTTTTCGAAGACGCTGTCGGCTGCGATCCGCTGCGGCTACGTTGCCGCGCGCCCGGAATGGATCGAGGCGCTCGTCGACCTGAAGCTCGCGACGTCGTTCGGCCATGCGCAGATCGGTGCGAACGTCGTCCACCGGCTGCTCGTCGACGGCACGTACCGGCGCCATGTCGACAGCCTGCGCGCGCGCCTCGCGGACGCGATGGGCGAAACGCTGCGCCGCGTCACGCGCGCCGGGCTGCGGATCTGGACGGAGCCGCGCGGCGGCCTGTTCGTGTGGGCGGCGTTGCCCGACGGGCTCGACGCCGCGCGCGTCGCGCGCCATGCGCTGGACCACGACGTGGTGCTCGCGCCCGGCAACGTGTTCAGCGCGTCGCACGGCGCGACGTCGTACCTGCGCTTCAACGTGTCGCGCTGCAAGGGGCCGGCGGTGTTCGATGCGCTGGCGCGGGCGATGGAAGCGGTGCGGGCGGCGGACACGACAGGGCACGTGCTCGCCCGTGAATCGTGACGGCAGGCGAGCGCCCTAGCTGCCGGCCGACACGATCTCCGCGACGAAATCGACGAACGCCCGCACCTTCGCGGGCGGTAGATGGCGCGACGGATAGTACGCGAACAGCGGGAACGCCTCGCCGCGCCAATCCGCGAGCAGCTCGACGAGCCGCCCCTGTTCGATCAGCCCCGCCACCCCGCTCGACTTGAAGCGGGCTATGCCGGCGCCGGCCAGGCATGCGCCGAGCATCGTGCCGGCGTCGTTGACGAGCAGCCTGCCCGTCGTCTTCACCGGCACGCGCTTGCGGCCAAGCTGATAGACCCATTCGAGCGGCTGGCCGGTCAGCGTGTTGCGCATCTGGATGCACGCATGGCCGACGAGATCGGCAGGCGCCTCGGGGCGCCCGTGTCGTTTCACGTACGCGGGCGCGGCAACCGTCACCGCCCGCGTCTCCAGCAGCTTGCGGGCCACCAGCGACGATGAAGGCGGTTCGCCGAACCGCACCGCGACGTCGAATCCTTCCGCGACCAGATCGCCAAGTTGCTCGCGTGCCGCCAGTTCAAGCGACAGATCGGGATGGCGCGCCAGGAACGCGGGAAGATGCGGCGCCAGCACCCGCCGCGAAAAATACGCGTCGACATTCACACGCAACCTGCCGCGCACGGCTGCGGCCGAACCGGCGGCCAGCGTGACCGCATCGCCGATGCCGGCGAGCAACGGGCCGATGTCCTCGTACAGGCGGCGCCCTTCGTCCGTCAGTGTGACCGACCGCGTCGTGCGATCGAGCAGCCGTACGCCGACGCGCGCCTCCAGCCGACCCACGGCCCGGCTGACACCGGACGGCGACAGGCCGAGCGCGTCGGCCGCGCGCGCGAAGCTGCCGCTTTCGACGATCGCGGCCAGCACGCCCACGTTCGCCAGGATCCGCCCGTCGATGCTCATGATTTCACTCATGACAAAAGATCACCAATCAAATGACATGGATTCGATTCCATCAGGAATCGTCGCTCCCTATCATGCAACCCGATGCATCGCGACGGCAAGCCCGGTCGCGATACGTCGATCCGGCGCCCGGTCATTCCGGCAGGCGTCTTCTCCACTTCTCGATGAGGATTTCGAACCATGTACGCCATTACCGGCATCACCGGACAGGTCGGCGGCGCGCTCGCCCGGACGTTGCTCACCGCCGGCCGGCCCGTACGGGCCGTCGCGCGCGACGCCCATCGCGCCGCACCGTGGGCAGCGCGCGGCTGTGACGTCGCACTCGCCGACATGACCGACACCGCCTCGCTGACGACGACCTTCTCTAACACGGACGGCGTATTCGTGCTGCTACCGCCCTGCTTCGATCCGGCGCCCGGATTCCCCGAGACGCGTGCCGTGATCGACGCCGTCGGCGCGGCGTTGCGCGCCGCGCGACCGCGCAAGGTCGTCTGCCTGTCGACGATCGGCGCACAGGCAGCACAGGTAAATCTGTTGACGCAGTTGACGATGATCGAGCAGGCGCTCGGCGACCTGCCGATGCCTGTCGCGTTCCTGCGCCCCGCGTGGTTCCTCGAAAACGCCGCCTGGGACGTCGCGACCGCGCGGGACGCCGGCGTGATCCGCAGCCTTCTCCAGCCGCTCGACCGACCGGTGCCGATGGTCGCCACCGAAGACGTCGGCCGCGCGGCGGCGACCCTGCTGCAGGACGAATGGTCCGGTGCACGCATCGTCGAACTCGAAGGGCCGCGGCGCGTCAGCCCGAACGACTTGGCCACCGCGTTCGCTCGCGTGCTCGGGCGCCCCGTGCAAGCCGAGGCCGTCCCGCGCGACACGTGGGCCGGCCTGTTCGACGCACAGGGGATGCGCAACCCCGAACCGCGCATGCGCATGCTCGACGGCTTCAATGAAGGCTGGATCGATTTCGCGTCGGCGCCTGCTGATGTCCTGAAGGGGAACATCGACGCAGACGCCGTGCTGCACACGCTCGTCACCCGCGCCGCCTGAGCAGGAATGAGGCGACGGGATGCCCAGCCGCCTGCTTCACACCTCCCCCGCGTGCGCCCTCGCCCGCACTTCCGCAAACGACGTATCGACGAGCAGGCGCCCCGTATCGAACACCGTGACCAGCGCCTCCTCCCATTCGCCTTCCAGCATCCGGTCGTCCCACGCGGCTGGCAGCGTCGTCGTCCGATACTCACCGGTGCGGAAATTGCGCAGCAGCGTGAGCCGCCCCTTCTTCGAGCGCTTGCCCTGATCGGTGACCGGATCCTTGCGGACGTCGTGCCACACACCGCCGCGCCGGATCGCCGAGCACTTCATTGCGAAGCGCTGCGTATCGCGGTTCACCTGCTGCAGCAGCGCACCGCCCATGCCGAACACGAGGTTGCCGGCCGCATAGCCCGCGTCGTCGAGCGCGGAAAGAATCGCTTCGATCGACAGCTCGTCGACACCGTCGCCCTGGATCACGCGCACGCGATTCAGCACGCGCCGCCCCTTGCCGTTCACGGTCGAGCCGAACGACGCGTCGAGCGCGCGCACGGTCTTCAGCACGATCGCCACGGGATCACCCGAATCGGGACGCACGACCAGCGTCGCGCCCGAATCGAGCACGGCCTGCCGAAGCTCGCCGCCCCACAGATCGAGCGCCGCGAACAGATCGTAGGAGTCCGACACGACCGAAACGATCGCACCGGGCAGGCCAAAGCGGCGAATCATGTTCCGGTACGCATCGGCTTCGTGTTCGCGGCCCCACGACGTGATCGTGCTGTGCTCGGCCGCCGGCACCGAGTACGCGGCCATCGGCTCGCGATAGAAGCGGTTCGCGGCCAGTACGCCGAGCACCGTGTCCGAGCCCATGAAATTCACGAGGTGCGCAGCACCGCCGATCGCAGCCGACTCCGCACTCGACACGCCGCGCGCGCCGAAGTCGTGCAGCTTGAACGGCAGTTGCGCGAGATCGTCGTCGGTCTTTTCGAGGAAGCGGCGGATCGTCTGCCGCAAGTGCCAGCTGCGTGTTGCGACCGTCACCGGATACCACACGCGCAGCAGCATCGTCTCGAGATACGACGCGAGCCAGAACACCTGCGGGTCGTCGCATTCGACCGTCATCAGCACGTTGTGCACGGGCACGACCGAGCCCTCGGGCACCGCGCGGATCTTCACCGGCAGGTAGCCGTCGTAGCGTTCGACGATGTATCGCCACCCCGCTTCGTTGAACGGCTCGCCGTGCACCTTGAAGAAATCGCGCGCTTCGTCGATCATCGCGTGCGTGATCGGCTTGCACAGATAGTCCTTCAGCAGCATCTGCAGGCCGAAGAACACCGTGCGGTCGTAGCGGCCGCCGCGCGATTCGACGTACGAGAACATCGCCGATGCGTCGGGCGGATACTGCAGGAAGTGGGAAGCCTTGTACGAATCCGTGTTGAGGATCGGATTGGCGAGAACCGCGGCAAAGCCGCCGAGATCGTCTTGCATGGCTAGAGCTCCTCTAGGCCGTTGAAGTGCCGCCGCGTCTGTCGCGGCGGACGGAATGCGGGGAATCAGCGGATCACAGCTTCCCCAGGAAGTGATACGCGATGTCGAAGTGATCCTCGAACATCACGCTGCGCATCTGCGCGAATTCGTTGAGCGGCACCCAGCGCGCCTTGTCGGCATCGTCGCTGCCCTTCACGCGCGGCAGTTCGCCGGTCGGGAAGTTGAACAGGCACGCGTGCGTGATCGTGCGGCCGCGCAGCGAACGCGTCGGGTGATCGAACACCTGGCGATCCTTGATCGAACCGCGCAGCACGGGCTCGGGCAGCTTCAGCCCGGTTTCCTCGCGCAGTTCGCGAATACAGGCCGCGTCGAGCCGCTCGTCCTGGTTCACGAACCCGCCCGGCAGCGCCCACAGGCCGCGGCCCGGTTCGCTGCGGCGGCGCACGAGCAGGATATGGCCCGAGTGCACGACCACCACGTCGACCGTCACGAACGTGACGGGATACGGAGCGGCCGCCCATGCCTTGCGATACGCGGCGATGAATTCGGCTTCCGACTTCAGCTGCGCGAATTCCGGCTGCGTACGGAAACGCTCGAGCCAGCCGAACACGGGTTCCGGCACGGCCCACTGCACGAAACTGTTGGTGCGTTCGGCGAAATACTGGTCGCGGATCTCGGTGGCGGAAATGTCTTCGGTCGCATCGACGTCGACGAGCTCCCATTGCGGGAACATCCGCAGGTAATACGAAGTGGCGTCCTTCTCGTGGCCGATCAGCCCGACCTTGCGCTGCGCGATGTCGCCGAGCGCGGACGCGACGGCGTCCTGCACCCAGCGCACCCAGTCGCCGTCGTTGTAGGTCGAATCCTGCAACGGCGCGATCGTGACGCGGTCGCGCTCGGACGCGTCGAGCAGCGAAGCCAGCATCTGGCGGCGCTCGTCGAACGAGAACGGATCCTTGATGGTGCGGGGCTTGTCGGTCGACCCGATCAGCACGCACACGCGCTCGGCCCGGCTCAGTGCCGACTTCAGCACGTTCAGGTGACCACGATGCGGAGGCTGGAAACGACCAATGAAAACGAGCGCGTCGAAGCGCCGGTTCTGTTGCGTACTCATGAGGCTCCCTCAAGAGATTGAAACGCTTCGGGTCTTTCCCGAAGGGTTGAAACGAATCCTAGGGGAAATCCCGGAGGGCGTCAATCGAGCCCATCCTCGACTTGACGAAGTCTGAAGAAATGCGCGGTATTGGCGGGTTACACTCGATTTCATCCCAATCCGCGTCATTGCACCCGCCATCATGAGGATCTCAGTCAGCCGGACCGTCGGCGTCGATCGCAGACGCCTCTTCACGTGGTCGCAGGATTACGCGCGGCGGCTCGTGTGGGACAGCTTCCTCACCGACGCCTATCTGCTCGACGGCATGGCGGCCGACGTCGGCGTCGATGCGTTCTGCCGCAGCCAGTCGGGCGCGACGATGGTGTCGCGCTACATCTCGTACCGTCCGCCGCAGGTCGCGGCCGTCGAAATGGTCGACGGGCCGAAAGTGCTCGAATGCTTCAGCGGCAGCTGGAACTTCACCGAGCACACGCCCGGCACGACCGAGGTGAAATTCACGTACAACTTCCGTGCTCAGCCATCCTGGCTGCGCTGGCTGCTCGAACCGCTGATCGGCGCGTTCTATCTCGTGCAGACGCGCCGGCGTCTCGATTCGTTCAAGCGCTGGGCCGAAGCCGAAGCGCTGCCACGCTGACCGGCGACCGCGGGCCGCACGCCCGGCGTATCTACGCCAGCTCCTCCCGAATGGGTTCGAACCCGCCACCGCCGCGCCGCCGGGCATTCACCGCGCATTTGCCAGATTCACCGAACCCGGGGAAACTACGGGCGGCCGTCACCCTGACGGCGAGCCCCGACCGAGAGAACGGGGCACTCCTCCCTGCAACGGCTTCGACACGAACCTCATCCGATGAGCCTGATATCCCGATTCTTTGGCCGCAAGGAAGCACCCGAAAACCCCATCGCGCTGGTCGCGGCACCCGACGTCGAGAATCCGCTGAGCGTCGCGGTCGTCTTCGACGGCCCGTTGAAGGTCGATATCGCCGCGCTGACGGCCGCGCTGCGCGCGTACCACCCGAGCATGAAGCAGGCGCGCGTCGAAACCGAGCCGACACTGGAGCAGGTATTCGGGCTTGCCGGCTGGGGCACCCACGTCGTCCGGCTGGTCGGCTTCGATGCGCCCTATCCGTCCGACGCGCTGGAAGCGTGTGTCGCGCCGGCGCACTACGGGCAGGACCTGAAGCAGCAGGTGCGCGCGAGCCGCAGCCACGTGATCCTCTACTACGCCGGACACGAAGCGAATCCGCTCGACCAGTATGTCGCGTTGGCAGCCGTCGCGGGCGCGCTGGCCGAACAGAACGGTCTCGCAGTGCTGAACGAGCACGCGCACACGTCATTGCCGGCCGGCGTCTTCAACGCGAAGGAACTCGGCGAGGAAAGCCTCGAAGTGCTGCGGGATATCCCGCTGAACCTGTTCTTCTGCGGCTTCGTGAAATATGAAGTCGAAGGCGTCGACGGCGTGTGGATGCGCACCTATGGCGCCGACGTGTTCGGCCTGCCCGATTTCGCCGCGCTCGCGGAAGGCCATCACGAGGGCGAACGTTATTCGGGCATCTTCAACAACGTGATGCATTACCTGCTGGAAAGCGGTGCCCGCATGCATGCGGGCGAAACGATGCAGATCGGCGCGGAAACGTTCATGAAGCTGCGCGAACCGCTCGAGCACGAGTACTACCTGCAGGGGCCCGCGCAGGTGCTGGTGGCCGAGCTGATCTCGGCGGACCAGATCAATCGCTGATTTCACTTCGTCGTATCTTGCTGCACGGTGCACGGGTTCAACGCTTCGAGGGTTCGAGGCTTCGCGAACCGCGTGCGCCGTCCCTGCGTCACGGGAACGTCTCGGCACCGGTATCGCGGCGCAACGTGACTTCCATACCGGTCAGCCATCCTGACGATTTCAGGATCGGGCGCGCGATCGCGTACAGGCGATCGGCGCTCGCACCATAGAAGTACAGGTAACCGTCGTTGCCATCGCGATGCAACTCGGTCTCGCCCAGTTCGCCGGCCCCTGCCCGCTTCACTGCGCGATCCAGCCGCTGCTCCAGCGCGTGGAGGCGCGCCTTGTCCTTCTCGTAGTAATCGAAGTGAACCATCACGACCGGCCCGGGCGGCTTCGGCAGCACATCGGCGGCAGCGTTGCCTGCCAGCAGCGCCAGGACGAGCAACGCAGCGAACCGGATGCTGTTACGCATACCGGTCAAGGGAGTGACATGCCTGCTCACGTCGCCGCACCGCCGCGCGCAACCTGCTGCCGGACCTGCGCCAGCGTGCCGAGCGCGACGGCGATCGCATCGACCGCATCGGCCGCACGCGCCGCGCCGCACATGAACGCGTCGACGGCCGCGAAGCGATGCTCGGGCCACGTGTGGATCGTGATGTGCGATTCGGCGAGCAGCACGACGCCCGTCACGCCATGCTCGCCGCCGAAATGATGGAAATGCGCGCCGATCACGCGTGCGCCCGCGCGTTGCGCCGCATCGGTGAGAATCGACTCGAGCCGGGCGGCGTCGCGCAGCAACGCCGCGTCGATACCGGCCAGGTCCGCCAGCACGTGCGAGCCGAGCGTCGCACGCGGTGACGCGATCCCGTCGCGCGCGGTCATTTGTGCGACCCGTACGACGAGTACCCGCTGCGGGCCGACGAACTGCCCCAGCCGCTGCCGCCTGAACCGCTGCCGCCGATCGATGCGCAACTGAACAGCGTGACGACGATCAGGCCGTAGAGGCCGTAGAGGATGTACCGGATCACGCGTTGCCCCCGTCCGATGCAAAGCGCTTCCACAGCCATTCAGGCAGCCACAGCACCAGCAGGCCGATCAGCACGTAGAAGGAGCGGCCGCTGAACGAGAACAGCGAGCCCATGTTCAGGATCACGAGCAGCGCGCTGAACACGAGCGGCAGCGGCGCGAAACTGTGCGGGCCTTGCCGGCCGAACAGCCCCGTCGACGCAGCGGCACCCGTTGCCGCCGCAGCCGCGGCCGTCGCGAGCGCCGGCGTGCCGAAGCGTTCGGCGAGTGTGCTGCCCGACAGCGGCCGCGCGCGCGACCAGACGATCTCCGCGTCGCTGCGCTCGCGCGTCAGCTTGTCCTTCTGCCAGCCGTAGTCGATGATCGACGTACGATCGCCGACCTGCACGCGCCAGTTGAACGCACCGACCACGTAGACGACCTCCGAATCGTATTCCTCGCGCAGGCGGTAGGTCTTGCCGCCATCGGTCAGGTCGGACTCGCTGCCGATCGTCGGCCACTGGTCGAGCACCTGCACGCGCTCCCAGCGCCCGTCGCTCTGCACGAGCCACAGGAAACCGCGCCGCGGGTTCAGCAGCAGGTATTCGTCCCACGTCGCTTCGTCGCCCGGCACGCGGCAACGCATCATCCCGATCACCGTGTACTTCACGCCGTCGAACGTGCCGATCGCACCGAGCTCCAGCGCGCCCTTCACGGCTTCGAGCTTGCGCTGCGCCGCGAACACGGTCTGCTGCTCGGCCGTGCACTGCACACCCGCGTGGCAACTGCCGCACACGACGTAATCGGCGACGTTCGGCGCATACGACAGCGGCGCGCCGCAGCTCGGGCACGCGAACGGCACCATCTCCGCACCGCGCTTCCCGCGCGTATCGTTTTCGGTATCGCGCAGCCCGGTGAACGCGAGCGCATCGAACGCCAGCGCTTCGCCCGTATAGACGGCCGGGCTCCCGCCATTCGAATCGGCGTCGGAATAGTCGTAGGTCGCGAACGCGTTGCCGGTGCGCAGGTCGACGACGCGCGCCTCCCAGCCGGCATCGACGCGGAACGGCAGCTCGCCGTCTCCACCCGTGCAGCGCGCGGTGCGCACGTCGGACACGAGAAACGCGCGGCCGGCGTGATCGATCCGCATGCCCGGTTCCAGCGTGCCGAACGCAGGCCGCGCGCCGCCGGATGCATCGTCGGGCTCGCGCACCGTGATCGCATACTGGCCCGACGCATCCGACAGCCAGCCGAACGTGCCGTCGTCGAACACGACATACCACTCGCTCCACGCGCCGGCGTCGTAGGTCATCTGGATGCGCCCGAGCACCGTGAACGTACGCTTGTCGTAGCGCCCGGCCGTGCCGATCTGGATCGGCGACGCATCGTCGAGCACCGTGGCCAGCTCGCCGATGCGCTCGACGTCGGACCCGCGCTTGAGCAGCGTGCTGCGGCAGAACGCGCAGACGGCCATCACCGCCGCCGCCGAGCGAAACTCGACCGGCGCGCCGCACTGGGGGCACGAGGTACTGAACATGCGCGACGTTTACCGCGTGAGCTTTGCGAGGATCTCGGCCTTCGCGCGCGAATATTCGTCTTCGGTCACGAGGCCCTTGTA